>CAZWFV010000036.1:0-1654 GCA_964633405.1 uncultured Candidatus Saccharibacteria bacterium | reverse complement strand
ACCCCAAGACAATCCGCGCGGTTTTTATAACCCATACCCACATAGATCACATCGGCATGCTGCCGAAGTTGGTCAAGGCCGGCTACAGGGGTCCGATCTACTCGACGGCCCCGACTCGCGACTTTGCCAGAGAGCTGCTGCTCGATTCCGAGGACATTCTAGCCAGAGAAGCGGAGAGCCAGGATAAGCCGCCCCTTTACGGTGCAGGTGGCGTGGAATCGGTGATGAAATTATGGAGAACCGTAAACTATAAGGAGGCGGTAAATGAGGGGACGTTTAAGGCTAGTTTCATCAACGCCGGGCACATCATGGGATCGGCCAGCGTCATTATAGAAGCCGAGAATAAGAAATTGGTCGTCTCCGGAGACCTGGGCAACAATGACCCACCGCTAATACCGGAGGGAGACCTGATTCCAGCGGACGCCAACTATGCCATCATGGAATCATGCTACGGGGACAGAGTCCACGAAGACTTTAGTAGGCGGCGCGATATCCTGGAGGACGTAATCCAACAATCGGTCAAATCGGCTGGCGTGCTTATCATCCCGGCTTTCGCCATGGAACGCATGCAGGAGCTACTCTACGAGATAAACCTGCTGGTGGATAACCTCGAGGTTCCGCGCATCCCGATTTTCATAGATAGCCCTCTGGCCATACGTCTCACTCGCATTTACGAGCAGTACAGAGACTTCATGAATCCGGAGGCCCAAAAATTTATGTGGCAGGGTCGGCATGAGCTGCTTAATTTCCCCGGGGTAAAACTGACCATGACCAAGGAAGAATCCAAATCAATTGAGGATGCCCCCGCTCCCAAGATGATAATCGCCGGATCGGGCATGTCTAACGGCGGGAGAGTGACCTATCACGAACTGCATTACCTTCCCGATCCAAAGAACACCTTGCTGATAGTCGGTTATCAGGCGGATGGGACGTTGGGCAACAAGATACAGAACGGCGCCAAGGAGGTTCAGATAATGGGACAGTCAGTGAAAGTTGAGGCACACATAGTCTCTATAACTGGCTATTCGGCCCACGCTGACCAACCTAGGCTCCTGCAGTGGCTGAGTCCAGCCAGGGGCAATCTTAAAAAAGCATTTATAGTTCACGGGGAGCGTCCCATCTCCGAGGTACTGGCTGCGAAGATAAGGAACGATCTGGCTATAGATACAATGGTGCCGCGTTTGGGCGAAGAGGTTGTGTTATAATCGATAGACGATGACCGGCAAGAGCGGGTATTCCATGAAATTCAAGATATGCGTTTCGGGAGCGGCTGAGACCAGTCACTGCGGGCAGGACGCATTCGATCAGGCGGAGGGCTTGGGCAGGGAGATAATCCGCCAGGGAGCCATCTTGGTTAACGGGGCGACCACCGGATTTCCCTATTGGGCATCCAAGGGAGCCAGGAGCGAAAACGGCATAGTTATAGGCATATCCCCGGCGTATTCAAGGTGGGAGCACGAGAATGTATACAAACTTCCGGTTGACTACCAGGATCTCATTATTTACACCGGCGAGGGATACTCTGGGCGAAACCTGCTTCTTACCAGATCAGCTGACGCGGTTGTGGTGGGTTGCGGCAGGATTGGGACGGTGAACGAGTTCACCATCGCCTTCGAGGATCATAAACCGATAGGTGTTCTGCAAGGGGACTGGG
>CAZWFV010000035.1:0-2114 GCA_964633405.1 uncultured Candidatus Saccharibacteria bacterium | reverse complement strand
TGTGCTCGGGGTGGGATTCGAACCCACAAACCCTTACGGGTCAAGGATTTTAAGTCCTCTGCGTAAACCATTCCGCCACCCGAGCTTGCGCTATATTTATATACTAATCCAATTAACAGTCTAGAGGCATGGGAGGGATTCGAACCCTCGCATAGCGGTTTTGCAGACCGCCGCGTTACCTCTTCGCCACCATGCCCTACACTCTATATTACATACCGCGCAGCAACTTATCTATATAAGCTGCTTTATCAAAACCGTAATCGCTTTCGAATTCTATCCGGGGCATAGGCTTGATGTTCATCTTATTATTGACTATTCTCTGCAACCATCCTTGCTTCTTCTTAAGGTCAGTCAGGATAGTCTCTGTTTTATCCGTAGGAATAACGCTTATGCCTACCTTGGCCTGAGTTAAATCTTGTGCGACCTCTATTTTACTTATGGTTACAAGCGTACCTAAGGGAAACTCGACCTCCTTCGCCAGGATGCCGCTTAACTCCTGCTGTATCAGGCTCTCGATTTTCTCGCGGCGATGGGGTCTCATTTAGAAACTCTGTACGCTGTCTCCGGCCCGTACGGGCACATCACTCTCGAATAACAGTCCGCACTCTGCGCCTTCCACGGCCTCGGCAACATCCCTCCGACCAATTTGTACGTTAAGCAACTTGCCATCACCTAGTATGTTGCCGCCGCGGCTGACTTTGGCCGTCATCCCAGACTTAAATACTCCCATATTTACCCTGCCACCGATAATCTGTCTGCGACCCGTTACACCAAAGACCTTCAGTACCTCCAACTCCGCCACAGGCTTGTTTATCTCCTTGGCCTTCAAGTGCTTGTCGATGGCTTCGGATAGCCTGTAAATGATGTCCGAAGTTATGATGTCGACATGCTGCGCTTGAGCTAAGTTGTCGGCGGCGCGGTCCGTCTTGACGTTGAAACCGACGATAACGCTGCCAGTAGTAATTGCATTCTTAATATCACCGTCAGTGATGCTGCCAACTCCGTAATCAGTAATCTGCAATTTATCGCCCAACATTCCACGCAACACCTCCAACGAACCGGAGGTGTCGGCCTTTAGAGCCGCCTTGACCCTCATTTTTTCTTCATCGATGGGACTGGTCGATCTTTGCAGTGAAGTTGCGGCCCTTGCCTTGGGAGACTCCGTGGTGGGACCGATCAGGAACGGTTCGCCCACTTCGGGCAGGGACTCAAAGCCGACGACTGAAGCCGGAGATGACGGCAGCAGCTCCTTTGTTTTTTTTCCTATAAAGTTCTCCAATATGCGTACCTTGCCGGTGGCGCTCGGCGTAGAAATTTCATCGCCCTCACGAAGAATGCCATTTTCCAATACAATGTGGGCCACGGTGCCGCGCCTGCTGTCTTTCAGAGATTCCAGCACATAGCCTGATGCCGGCGCCTTGGGATCATAGTTCAAATCCAGTATCTCGCCCATCAGGAGCACCAGATCCAGCAGTTCGCTAATCCCCTTGCCACTAACCACCGATATAGGCTGCCAGCTGACGTTGCCCCCGAAACCCTCCAAGAAGACGGATCGCGATAGGAGTTCATTCTTAACCTTGTCGACATTAGCGTTGGGTTTGTCTATTTTGGTTATCGCAACCACGAACGGCGTCTCGGTGTCGTTAAGCGTCTTTATGGCCTCTATGGTCTGGGGCTTAACGCCCTCATCGGCCGCTACGACCAATATGGCCATATCGGCGATGTTGGCCCCGCGTAAGCGCATCCTCGAAAAAGCCTCATGGCCCGGGGTATCTATGAATGTAATTTTCTTGTCACCGTGTAGCACTTCATATGCACCTACAGATTGGGTTATTCCCCCGGCTTCCTTGGAGACAACATTGGTCTTACGGAGGTAGTCGAGGAGAGAGGTCTTACCGTGATCAACGTGGCCCACAACAGCCACAATCGGAGGGCGAGGCGGTAGTTTTTGAGAGGAGTTTGCGGGCATAACTTTGTTAAGCTAACAGAAAAATCCGGCTAAAACAAGGTGTTTATCCGCCAGTCGAGCTTGAAGGTACGGCGAAAGCAAGTTAGACTCTCACTTAGTCTTGGAGAGGTGGCTGAGCGGTCGAAAGCAGCTTCCTGCTAAGAAG
>CAZWFV010000034.1:0-2248 GCA_964633405.1 uncultured Candidatus Saccharibacteria bacterium | reverse complement strand
GTGGGTCATATCTCTCATTTTGGCAGAGTGTCCGATATGATCGTACAGAATACCCCTAGATATTGACAATTGCTGTGTTTTATGGTCTAATACGGTTAATCAGCAGAGGGCGAGGGAGAAAATGACTCCGAGTAGCCCGCTGAGATGTTCTCTATAAGCCGGCCTGACGTGGGGCGCAATCCAAGTCAATATCTTCAGTTTCATACTGAGCACTTATGTCTAGACTGTAAGTGATCGCGCAATCCACGCTATAGGCCAACTCACTACGGCGGCGAAGTCACAGACTTCGCCGTTTGTTTTCAGACGCATCCGCATCAAGAACAAGTCCTCTTGACACGCATAAGTATATAAGCATATACTTATAAATATGTCGGATCTATGTTCGGAAATAAACAACTTCGGCAAGGCGGTCGGCAACAAAACTCGCTACAGGATCATAGAGGCCCTGCTCAAGGGACGTAAGACAGTCAACGAACTGGTCAAGATAGTCAAACTATCCCAACCCGCGGTATCCCAGCATCTCAAGATGCTTAAGGCCTGCAAAATCGTTATCGACGAGCGGAGGGGTCAGGAGGTCTTCTACGCCGTCAACACCGAATATGCCTTAAGCTTGTTAAAGAGCATGGTCAAAGATATGAATAAATCAAGAAAATGGGGTCATGAACGATAAGCTTAGTATAAAGATAATATTGGGCAGTACCCGCCAGGGCAGATTCGGCGACAAGCCAGCGCGGTGGATATATGAAATTACCCGAGGAAGGGAGGAGATGAACGCGGAACTGCTCGATCTGCGCGATTATCCCCTGCCCTTCTTCAACGAACCAGCCTCGCCGTCCTCAGCCAAGGAACCGTATACCAATCCCGTAGTCGTAGAGTGGACAAAAAAGATAGCGGAGGCTGACGGATTCATAATTGCCACTGCCGAGTATAACCACGGCTATCCGGCGGTACTGAAGAATGCCCTGGACTACGTCTATAAAGAGTGGAACAACAAACCGGTAGCTTTCGTCGGCTGGGGCGGGGTAGCTGGAGGGGCCAGGTCTATAGGGCAATTGAGACAAGTAGCGATTGAGCTTCAGATGGCGCCTATCCGAAATTCAGTTAACATTCCGTTTTCATGGACTCTAGTTGACAGTAACGGCGATTTGAAGCCGGGAGCCCTGGATATACATAAAAACGGCGCCGAAAATATGTTAAACCAGCTTATTTGGTGGGCTAAGGCGCTTAAGAACGCTCGTGAACAGAAATAATCCTTAGAATCTGGTAAAAAACCACGATTTTTCTAGACACTTCGACTCCATCCAATAGATTCTGATGTAAAACGCACAAGCTGCTTGACGATATTGGACCGGCATGGCGGAGTAATCCCCAGAAATCCATTTATGAGGTGCGATGGTCAACTGGGTTTTAAGAGACGGGAGCCTGCATCTTAAATTCGGTATGAATCTGATTCAGAACATCCTTGAGGAGAACGTTGATCTTATCACCCCTGAGTTTGCCGAAGAGATAAGACGAATAATAATCGAGGGTGTGGATCTCGAAGCTAACTACAACAAGGATCTTTTCCCGCGGGGCATACTGGGATTAAACGCTGAATACGTCAATCAGTATGTACAGTACGTTGCCGACAGGCGCCTGGAAGAACTCGGATTGGAACCCCACTATAAGGTGACCAATCCGGCGAAATGGATGAGCACAGCGACAGATGTATTTGAATTAGTGAACTTCTTCGAGGCACAGAACACAAGTTACGAGGTTGATGCGCGGGCGCATCAATCCTCAGAAGATAATAGGGCGTGAAATTAAATGAGGGTTGACTCGTATTAAACACCGCTTCAAGGGCGGTGTTTAATCGACGCAGATATACCTGAATGTCTGATTGGCCATATTGGCCGAGAAATCAAAGGTTACGGAGGATGGGCTGGCTGATGCCTGGGACACTATCGTTCCGCTTGGAGTCGATCCAACGCAAGATGGAGTAGTCGCGAATGAACCGGCGAAGTTTATGGTTGCAGCAAGGATTGTCGTCACGTTGGGTAGGGTAACCAGTCCAGAACTGTTGGTACCGACGACCGTTGCCGGCAGGGTTTGGTTAAGGGTAATAGAAAGGCTGCCGTTGCCGGTGTTTACGTTGGCGGAGTCAGTGGTGCTGGTAAGAGAACCAGATACATATGAGGACCCTCCTCCTCCTCCGCCGCCCATGTAGCCGCCTCCGCTATAACCGTTGCCGGCACCGCCGCCTCCGCCA
>CAZWFV010000033.1:0-2699 GCA_964633405.1 uncultured Candidatus Saccharibacteria bacterium | reverse complement strand
CGCGGCGTCGCTCCATCAGGCTTTCGCCCATTGTGGAATATTCTCGACTGCTGCCACCCGTAGGTGTACGAACCGTGTCTCAGTTTCGTCGTTGGGGAACACCCTCTCAGGCCCCCTACCGGTCATAGCCTTGGTGAGCTCTTGCCTCACCAACTAGCTGATCGGACCTAGGCCCCTCCCCGAGCCCCTTGCGGGGTTTACCCAAGGAACTTTCGTTCCGTGGGACTATCGGGTATTAGTTCCTCTTTCGAGGAATTATGCCCGTCTCGGGGGTAGGTTACCAAGGTGTTACTAACTCGTTTGCCGCTAGATTAAACAATTGTTAGCCACTCGGAAAGACAGGTATTGCTACCAATCAAACTTCGCGACTAACTCTTATTTAATCCCGCTCGACTTGCATGCCTTATCCACGCCGCCAGCGTTCATCCTGGACCAGGATCAAATCCTCATCAAAAAACTTCCGACGATCTTTCGGGTTTATAGCCCTGAGGCCGATCGAAAGTAAAGTGCTTTGGGACAACTAAAAAATTCTCTATTACTCTATTATTACTTTTTGAACCTTTACCAATTTGTTTGCTGTATTGACTTGTGAACGACCAGTCGTCATTAGTGCAGAGGCATATTATAACCCCAATCTCGGCTTGTCAAACCTAGGTCGGGATGGTAACCTAGCCCTGATGAAGGAAAAAATACATCCGACGTATTACCCGAAGGCCAAGGTTCGCTGCGCTTGCGGATACGAGTTTACGGTCGGTTCAACCAGGCCGGAATTGCAGGTGGAAATATGCAGCAACTGTCATCCTTTCTATACCGGCAAGGAGAAACTTATCGATACGGCGGGGCGCATAGAGCGTTTCTCTTCCAGGCGTTCCAAGGCCGTCGCCAAGCCGACGCCCAAGAAGAAAGTCAGGCGGGCGGCAGCCAAGGCAAAATCCGGAAAATAAAATCTCCGGATTTTAGTAACATATAGTCATAGCCTATGACTAACAAAATTATATTGGAGATAAGGGCCGGGGCCGGCGGGGACGAGGCTTCTATTTTCGCCGGCGACCTGGCTCGTATGTACCAGCGCTACTCGGCCAGACGCGGCTGGCGGTTTACTGTATTAGATTCCAACGAAGGGACGATCGGTGGTTACAAGACGCTGATATCGGAAATTGATGGCGAAGGGGTATACGACGACCTGAAACAGGAGTCCGGCGTACATAGGGTTCAGCGGATCCCTAAAACCGAGAAAAGCGGACGGGTTCACACTTCGACCGCCTCCGTCGCCGTATTGCCTCTGGTCGAAGCCAAGGAAGTCAACCTAAACCAGGGCGACATAGAAGTGACCTTCTCACGCGCCGGGGGTCCCGGCGGGCAGAACGTCAATAAAGTGGAGACGGCGGTGCGCATACTGCACAAACCCACGGGGATAGTCGTCGGCTCGCGCTCCGAGCGCTCGCAGCACGCCAACCGGGAGAAAGCTCTGGAGATACTTAGAGCCAAGTTATACGAAGCCGAGCAATCAAAGTCCTCCGGATCCATAACCGACCTGCGCCGGGAGCAGATAGGTTCGGCCGACCGCTCCGAGAAGATACGTACCTACAACTTCCCGGACGACAGGATCACCGATCACCGTATCGGCAAGAAATGGCACAACATAGAGGAAATCATGGCGGGGAATATAGACGGCATAGTCAGAGCTTTCAAGAAGGCCGGGTCTTAAGTATCTCCGACACGTGCTTGATCTCGTCTCCTATACCTTCGATCAAATCGAAGTTTTTTAACTCATCGGGGCGCACCCAGGCGTAGTCGGTTAAGTCTTTGCATAATTTGACCTCCCCCGCTTTCCATTTGGCGAAGAACGACAGCGTTACGACCGGATAACCGTCCGGCCTCACGAAGACGAGGTTGGTCAGATAATCTATCCCCTCTATCTCCACGCCAACCTCCTCCATCACCTCCTTATTGAGCACCCACTCAATGACGTTGTACCACTGAGGATATCCGGCGGTACTGGGAAGCTCGCGGTACTCCGACAGAACCAACTTGCCGCCGGGCACAGTCCACTTATTCGGGAAAGCCTTCTCGTGCGGCGCCCGCTTGGCTATCAGAAACCTGCTGCCTTTCTCGATTATGGCCGTAGCCACGACGAAATGCAGTCTGGGGTCCGGAATTGTCGTCATTAACCGGATGAGTTGCCGTTCAACACGCTTATATCCTGCTGGAACTGGCTGGCCTGGTCGACAACGTTCTGTCCGTATACATCGGTGCAGACATAGCGGTTCCAGTTGGAGCCGCAGTAGTATTCGGCCGCAGCCTTTCGCTCGTTGCTGGCGGCTCCGGCATCTTTCAGATACAGCGCGGTAGCCGTGAAGGCATCGGCGTCGTTCCAGGGCGAGGGCGGATCATTGCCGGTGATGCCTGATGTCTCTGAAGCGTACAGCTCCCAGGTTGAGGGTATAAATTGCGCCGGGCCCATCGCCCCGCCGAAGTACCCGTCGGAATTGGGACACGAGACCAGCATCGCGTTGGGATCTAGGCCCAGAGCGGTGGTTATCTGCAAGAATATCGGGATGTTGGACGGACTCATTGCCGTTTTATAGTTGCACTGGCCGACGTTCTGCCCCAAAGCAGACTCGCGGTCCAATATGGCCAGGATGAAGGCCGCTCTTACGCCTGTTGCGCTTTGCGCGGCGGAGGCATATTCATAAGCC
>CAZWFV010000032.1:0-2720 GCA_964633405.1 uncultured Candidatus Saccharibacteria bacterium | reverse complement strand
CGACTATCTCCGCGACAATCTGGCGGCAGACACGAGTCTCCAGGCGCAGAGAGAGCTTAACTTCGCGATCATCGACGAAGTGGACTCGATCCTGATCGACGAAGCCAGAACCCCGCTGATTATTTCCTACCCCGATACGGAGTCGTCCGAGCAATATAAAATTTTCGCTAGGGCGGTGGCACGCCTTTCCCCAGATGTTGACTATATAGTCAACGAGAAAGATCGTGCGGTTGAGATAACTGAAGAAGGCATTGATCGCCTTGAGCAGATGACGGGGATTAAGAACCTGTTTGCCATGGATAATCTGCGCCTCGTCCATTACATGGAGGAAAGCCTGAAGGCTAAAGGCCTGTTCCAACGCGACCGAGACTATGTGATCAAGGATGGGGAAATAGTAATAGTGGATCAATTCACAGGCAGACTGATGTTCGGTCGGCGTTATTCCGGCGGATTGCACCAGGCCATCGAGGCAAAGGAGGGCGTTAAAGTGCAGAATGAATCCAGGACGCTCGCCCAGATAAGCATTCAAAATTACTTCCGTCTATATAAGAAACTGGCCGGTATGACCGGTACGGCACAGACATCCGCGGAGGAGTTCCATAAAGTGTACAGTCTAGAGGTTGTGAGCATACCACCCAATAAACCCCTGGCCCGCAAGGATATGCCCGATCTGATCTATAAGACGTTTGACGCCAAGCTGAACGCTCTTGTTGCCGATATAAAGCGCCGTCATGAACTGGGACAGCCGGTTTTACTGGGAACAGTGTCGATCGAGAAGAACGAGATAGTGTCGAGATGCCTCTCTAAATTTGGGGTACCACATGAAGTACTGAATGCTAAGAACAACGAGCGTGAAGGAGCGATAATTGCCCAGGCCGGGAAAATGGGGGCGGTGACTGTCGCCACGAACATGGCCGGCAGGGGCGTGGATATAGTCTTGGGCGGCAATCCACCCGAGACCGAGGCGGCAAGGAGAGTGAGAGAACTCGGCGGGCTGCATGTGATAGGTACGGAAAGGCATGAGGCCAGGCGTATCGACAATCAACTTCGCGGCCGTTCCGGCAGACAGGGCGACCCGGGCTCGACACAATTCTACCTGTCTTTGGAGGACGATCTCATGAGGATCTTCGGTGGAGACAGGATAAAGCGTCTCATGGAAAGATTCGATATCCCGGAGGACATGCCCATTGAAGCCGGGTTGGTATCAACTGCCATATCGCAAGCTCAGGGTAAGGTTGAGGGCATAAACTTCGATGTGCGTAAGAATCTTCTTGAATACGACGACGTGCTGAATAAACAGCGCCTAGCGTTATATTCTAAGAGGCAGAGGATACTTCTTTCGCTTCACAACTCAGATCTGAAACCGGTGCTTGATGAGGCTATCGCGGCTCAATTCGACAGGATGGAAAAGAGCGAGCTGCCGTTGACAGAGCTTATTCAGGCTCTTAAGGACGTCGGCGTTCCGAGTGCGGATAAGATAGACCACCTGGATTTAATAAAGGCCAAAGACATATTTCAGGAACGCGCCTCTAGATTCGGCAACTCGCAAATGCTGGGACGGCAACTGCTCTCAGTGATAGATGCCCTATGGATGAATCATCTGGAAGACACTGAGGCGCTTTCAGAGTCGGTCCGGATCAGGGCCTATGGGCAGAAAGACCCGCTGGTGGAGTACCGACGTGAGAGCTTCGGTCTATTCAATGCTATGACGGCAAACTTCGAAAATTGGATATTCAACAACTTGTTTAAGATAGTCGAAACGCCGGTCAATAACGCCCAACAGGCTACTTTAGTGCCCAAACCGGCCGTAAACTTTGACATCAAAAACGTAGGCCGGAACGATCCGTGTCCGTGTGGAAGCGGCAAGAAGTTCAAAAAATGTCATGGCAGATGACCGCTCCTATGAATTTTGAATTAAACGGCGTAACCAACACAAAAACCCCGAAACTTTCGTAACGGGGTTTTCTTGGACTTAGTACTCCTAGTCTGTGCACCGTGCCTTCAGTAATTCCAGCTCTCTCTTGCAGTACCGCCAACTTTTCCGGTCGTCGCGGTCCTTTTGGAAAATAGGCTTGAGATTGTTGTGAACCTTCATAGCATCGGCGACAAGGTAGGACTCGCTGGATTTAGCCAACAGGAACCCCCTTATAGCGAGCCAGTAGATCTTGTGTTCCGCAGCGAAAAAAGCAGACCACTTCTTGGCGACGAAGAGATAATCCTCCGTATCGTCAATCTTGCCGTCATCCCAATCCCTCTTGAGATCGGAATAGACAGCATAGACCAGGTTGCGTAGTAACTCCTTCTGTACGCTGACGGGGAATCCCACATGAACCCGGTTCATCTTCTGGTATAAGTGTCGGCGCTCCCTATTGGAACCGTGAAGGATAGCCTCCCTGACTGCGGCTTGCAGGTCGAGGAGACGATCACCGAGTGTCCCAGTGTTTGACTGAGTACCTATGTCGGATACACGTTTAGTACCTTCCATAGACTTTACGTCCGAATCCATAAGCACAGGACTCGAAACGTGATTTATTATTTTTTTAGAGAGCGCTCCGGAATGGAAATCGCTCTCTGTCGACCTTTTATCAGTCGAAGAGGGGGTTTATTTCCACTCATCGGATTATTCAAGAATACTATAATTTAACGATTTTGTCAATATAGCCACAATTCACTTGAACAGTCAACAGTACTAGATTACACTGCAATTGGCACCTTAAGGA
>CAZWFV010000031.1:0-2748 GCA_964633405.1 uncultured Candidatus Saccharibacteria bacterium | reverse complement strand
ACGAAAGCGTGGGGAGCAAAAAGGATTAGATACCCTTGTAGTCCACGCCCTAAACGATGTCTACTAGCTATTTCGAGTATCGACCCTCGGAGTGGCGCAGCTAACGCGTTAAGTAGACCGCCTGGGAAGTACGGCCGCAAGGCTGAAACTCAAAGGAATAGACGGAGACTTGCACAAGCGGAGGAGCATGAGGTTTAATTCGACAGCACGCGAGGAACCTTACCAGGGCTTGAAATCCATATAGAAAGCCACCAGAAACGGTGGCCCTCCGCAAGGACTGTATGGACAGGTGCTGCATGGTTGCCGTCAGCTCGTGTCGTGAGATGTTCCCTTCAGTGGGGAAACGAGCGCAACCCCCGTTCTGCGTTGTATGTATCGCAGAAGACTGCCGCGATTTCCGCGGAGGAAGGAGGGGATGACGTCAAATCCGCATGGCCCTCTGATGCCCTGGGCAACACTCATGCTACAATGGACGATACAGCGGGATGCCAAGCCGCAAGGCGGAGCCAATCCTCAAAGTTGTCCCCAGTTCGGATTGTGGGCTGCAACTCGCCCGCATGAAGTTGGATTCGCTAGTAATCGTGGATCAGCTATGCCACGGTGAATACGTTCTCAAGTCTTGTACTCACCGCCCGTCACGCCAAGGGAGCCGGGAGTACCTAAAGCCGCGCACATAGGTGCGGAGCATAAGTTCGGCGCTTATGTGCGCGGTTAGGGTAAGTTCGGTAACAAGGGCGAAGTCGTAGAGGCAAACTGCTTTGTTGCGACTACCAACGGTAACGTTGGGACAAAAATCTGGCTATATGCTGGAACGCCTGTGTATCCAGAGCTACTGATCACCTTATATAATCAAGGTGATGAGTGACAAAGCTTTTGGTGCAGGAAATCAGCAGGCAACCCAATTACGACGTGTAGTTGGAGAGTCCTCAGAGACTATACGCCAGACCCCTTTTACTAAATCTGAAATTCTTGCATATGTGCATGGTGCGATGCATGACGGTTCGCTTAATAAGTGAAACCGGATACGCATTGTACAAAGGTATAAAGAATGGTTGGTAACGATTTAGGATTTTCTCCGAGTCATAAATATCCATTCTTGGATATACCGTGAAGGTATATCGAAGATTTTCAGAGAAAGGGTGAAGATATAGTCCATGCCGCATGGCGACATGCGGGGAATCATGAACAAGGCACGGGTAGCGGAAGCTGTTCGTGGAACACTTACATTTAAAGAATCGAATCTGACTTTTGTCAGATATGGTGTTTATCGAGGAGCCATTTAAGTCTCGATACCTTCCGGAGCACTCCAGATTGTACAGTTTTGGGATAACTAAAAAGTTTTCTATTTACTAGCCACCCACCTTTGCTTGCAGCCGCATAGGCGCGGGCTCAATTAACAAATTTAATTGTGCTAATATACTAGGGCGAATATGGCAGATAACAAGACAGTTATGGTAGTCGAAGACGACTTGTTCCTGGTTCAACTGTTGGCCAATCGGCTGACACAAGCCGGTCTTAATGTGATAAAGGCCAGCGACGGCGACGAGGCACTGACTTTACTTAAAGGGACAAAACCGGACCTTATCCTCCTCGATCTTATCCTCCCCAAGAAATCGGGTTTTGAGGTGATGGAAGAGATACAAAAGAACCCCCTATTAAAGAGAGCCCCAATCATAATCATCTCCAATCTAGGCCAGGATGACGACATCTCCAAAGGGAAGAAGCTCGGGGCGATAGAATATTATGTTAAAGCCAAGACCTCTATAGAAGACCTGGTGTCAAAGGTAGAGGAAGTGCTGACCGACGGAGGCTAAGTGGGGTGTGGATAAACCCTACTTCCATGAGACTCCGAGTGAAGATATACTGTATTCAGTACCTGGGATAAAGGTCGAGGTTTTTGTCTATTGAGCAAGCCGATACAAATAAATAAAAGTTATTAAGTTGACAATGCAAGCGAAGAAACAAGGTTTTACGCTTATCGAACTCCTAATAGTCATCGCCATCTTAGGGGTTTTAGCCGCAGCCGTAACTATTATTCTTAACCCAGCCGAGCTCTTGGCCCAGGCCAGGGATGGTCAGAGAATTTCCGATCTTGAGACGGTAAGTTCGGCCATAAGTACGTATCTTGCCGATACGGGATCGTCGACGATAACCTTGGACTCTCAGGGCTTTTATCCGAATGGCGCCTGTACTGCCAGTACCACAGCTACGCCGTTCATCGACAATGGTGGCGGAGATTGTGTAGTGCCTGGATCAGCAGCATTACCTACAGCTAATTACAGGAAAGTTGATGGCACCGGATGGGTAGATGTTCCTCTAAGCGGTCTAGCCGGAGGCTCGCCGTTGTCCCTGTTGCCGATTGATCCTACCAATTCGGGGAATTACACCTATGCCTATGTGGGAAACAATACGACCACAACCCCGAACTACAGCTTCAAGCTAGCTGCACGCATGGAGAGTACCAAGTTCGCTTCGAAAGAAACCCAGTTTTCGGCAGCCACCTCTACCCAGGCGTGCGGAGGAGCAATATCTCCTACATCGCAATACTGTTGGTATCAGACCGGGACCAATCTGGCCTTGTAGAGTTTTCGTAAGGAAAGGACTTATCCAAGAATTGCTTCGACCCATGGCCGTAAGCGATTTTTGGTTCGACTCGATGCTGCGAAATCTGGCTGACAGCAGGCCAGACGCGGCCTACTGGGTTGATATATTTCTTTGCTATACTTACTAATGCAATATCATGCTCCA
>CAZWFV010000030.1:0-3316 GCA_964633405.1 uncultured Candidatus Saccharibacteria bacterium | reverse complement strand
GCTGGCTTCGAACCAGTAAGTGGGGGTTCGATTCCCTCCGGGAGCACACTGTAGGAAATGGCAAGTTAACAAGGTCGACCGCAAGCGGCGCGGCGGCCAGTTCGTATTGTGTTTTCGGTGCAAACGAGGATCCGCGGTTTCGCGGAATATGGTTCGAGCCGATGTTAGGAATGGGTTCTTGGGCGGTCTATCTGGCAACAGGTATGATCTGTAGGGGCATGCTTCCGGCGGGGGTGATCAGCTGCATCGTCTGCAGAGTCGGAGCCTGTAGGATCCGGATGTAGTAGATCATGACAAGGAGGACATCTATCAATACCAGTATGAAGAATATCATCCACAGGACCTGCGACTTTGAGAATGGTTTGTTTATGAATCTTATGAATGCCGAGTCCATTTGATTGTATTTATTCTTTGGGCCTTGTTTATATCTTTAGGCTATTAAGGTTCGCCGATGAAAAGCGGTTATCCATAGTTCTCCACGGTTATAGGGACCGTTGGAATTGCGCTGAGACATTGATTCATGTTTAAAATTAGAGCAGAATAAGTTGCAAACTTATTGGTTTTGCGGGTCGATGAGTACTGCCCCTATAGCTCAGCTGGTAGAGCAGCTCCCTCTTAAGGAGACGGTCCGAGGTTCGATCCCTCGTGGGGGCACGGAATATAATCTTAATATCGGTCCCATATAACAGAGTACATGATCAGCGACAAGAAACTCATTGTTTTCGATCTGGACGGCACGCTTACCGAGACGAAATCCGACCTTAAGCCGGATATGGCTGTCTCTCTGGCCAGGCTGCTTAAGCAGAAGAAGGTAGCCATAATCGGCGGCGGGACCTACAAGCAGTTCCGCCGGCAGTTCGTTTCCAAATTGAAATGTCCTAATGACCTGCTGGCAAATCTGTTCCTTTTCCCGACGACGGCGACCTCGTTCTACAGATACAGGCGGGGCTGGAAGAGGGTCTATGCCCATGAACTGTCCAAGAAAGACAGGGGAAGCATAAAGCGAGCGTTCCGTGACGTCCTTGAGGAAATAGATTACGCTCCTCCCGCCAAGACCTATGGCAAGGTGGTTGAGGATAGAAAGACGCAGGTTACTTTCTCGGCTCTGGGCCAGGATGTGGTGGCTACGCTGGGCGACAGGGGCGTGCGGCTCAAGGAGGAGTGGACCAGGAAAAACAAGAAATTGAAATTTAAGATAGCCAGGTTGATGCAGAGGCGACTGCCGAAGCTCGAAGTGCACGCGGCCGGATACACCTCGATAGATGTGACCCAGCGGGGGATAGATAAGGCCTACGGGATACGCCAGATCAAAAAATACCTGCATGTTTCAATCAAAGATATGCTGTTCGTCGGCGACGCCCTATTTCCCGGCGGCAATGACTATGCCGCCAAGCGCAGCGGAGTCGAATGCATCTCTGTTGCCGGGCCCGAGGGCGCGAAGAAGGTGATCGATGATATTCTCAAACTGGATGAAAAAGGAATTTCGCGAAAAGGTCCTGGCCGCGGTAAGACACATACCCCGCGGCAGGGTATCGACCTATAAAGAGATTGCCAGGTGGATCGGCCGACCGAGGGCCTACAGGGCCGTCGGCAACGTTATCGCCAAGAATCATGATCCGAAGGTACCTTGCCACCGGGTTATACGTTCGGATGGCGCTATCGGTGGTTACAACCGCGGCTCTAAGCTCAAGCGCGAGCTTCTATCACAGGAAGGAGTTAAACTTAAATAAGCATGAAATTCGCATTGCCAAAGCAAATAACTGAAATATCTGCTCGGCTTGTGTCCGCCGGGTATGCCAGCTATCTGGTGGGCGGATCGCTGCGTGATTTACTGCTGGGTAGGGAACCCAAGGATTGGGATCTAGCCACCGGAGCCAAACCGGAGGAGATACAGAAACTATTCCCGGACAGCGTCTATGAGAACAACTTCGGCACGGTTGGCGTGAAAACCGGTTCGGACGACCCAAGACTGGCGGTTGTCGAAGTGACCACGTTCAGGAAGGAGGAGAAATATTCCGACTTCCGTCACCCCGATAAAGTGGAGTTCGCCAAGACAATAGAGGAGGATCTGGCCCGCCGGGATTTTACGATAAATGCCATGGCCCTCGATGCCAAAGACGGGATTATGGATCCCTACGGCGGGCAGAGCGATATGAAAGATAAACTTATCCGTGCTGTCGGCGATCCGAATACCCGTTTCCGCGAGGATGCGCTGCGCTTATTGAGAGCCGTCCGGCTAGCCTCAGAACTCGGTTTCAAAATCGAGAA
Source organism: uncultured Candidatus Saccharibacteria bacterium (assembly GCA_964633405.1). GTDB lineage: Bacteria > Patescibacteriota > Minisyncoccia > UBA6257 > Colwellbacteraceae > JAMCRD01. Next base: position 1,048 of record CAZWFV010000030.1, on the reverse strand, counting down.
AAGCACCGCCGAAGCCATTGAGAAAAACAGCTCGCTCTTGGGTAAGATAGCCGTTGAGCGGATCAGGGACGAGTTGGTGAGATTGATAATGAGCTCGGGTGAGGGGGCCAAGAGCGGGATTGAGGCTATGGAGAAGTTCGGGCTGCTGGGTCACGTCTTTCCCGAACTGCGCGAAGGTATAAACGTCGGACAGAATAAACATCATATATATACGGTGTGGGAGCACAATCTGCGCGCCCTGGATTACTCGGCCAGACAGGGCTATTCCCTGGAGGTCAGGCTGGCTTCGCTCCTGCACGATGTCGGTAAGCCGCGGGTGAAGCAAGGAGAGGTCCCCGACTCGACTTTCTACGCCCATGAAATGGTCGGTGCGAAGATGACCTTTGAGATGCTGAACCGTCTGCACTTTCCGAAAAAGACGATTGATCACGTTACCCATCTTGTGCGTCATCATCTTTTCTACTACAACGTGGGCGAGGTTACCGCGGCTGGCGTGCGCAGGTTCCTGAACCGAGCCGGACCGGAGAATATAGACGACCTGATGAAGGTGCGCAAAGCCGACCGCGTCGGCTCGGGAGTCCCCAAGGCGATGCCTTATAAACTCCGTCACCTTAAGTTCATGATCGAGAAGGTCAAGACTGATCCGATTTCCCCGAAGATGCTAGCGGTAAACGGCGGCGACGTGATGAATTTGCTAAGTATATCTCCCGGTCCCAGGGTCGGCTGGATTCTAAGCATTCTTTTGGAAGAAGTGTTGGATGATCCGGCGCGTAACTCGCGCGACAGGCTGGAATCACGGGTGCGTGAGTTGGGGAAGATGACGGATGATGAACTTGCCGAGCTATCCGCTTCGGCCCGCGAGCGCAAAGAAGAATTCCAGTCCGGAGCTGACGAGGAAATGAAGAAGAAGTACTACGTGAGCTGATATATCGGCTTGCGGCCGCAGCGTATTGAGAAAAAGCAGTCTAGCCTATAAGCTAGTGTTGTGATGGACGGGCTGTAGTGTAATGGCAGCACGAGTCCTTCGGGAGGATTTAGTCCGAGTTCG
>CAZWFV010000029.1:0-3811 GCA_964633405.1 uncultured Candidatus Saccharibacteria bacterium | reverse complement strand
AAGATAAACGATCTTGTCGGCAAGGTCAGGGAATATCTCAAATAAATGCGATAGAATCGTTATCCACAACGCGATTGTCAGTGCGATACTGACTTTTGATATTATAGAGGCATAACAGAAGGCGAAAAAACAAAGACAAAACAAATAATAAATAATAATGAACGCAATAAATACCAAGAAAAAGGGATTCACCTTGCTTGAATTGCTTGTCGTTATAGCAATCATCGCGGTGCTGTCCGTGCTGTTGATCATCGTCCTAGATCCGGCCGAGACGCTCGCCAGGGCTAGGGACTCGCAGAGGGTGTCCGACCTTAATACCTTGAAGACAGCGTTGGGTATATATCTTACCAATACCAGCACCCCGCAGCTGGGAAGCGGAGTATGTTTCACCGGCGGCAGTACCGGCAAGATCACCTACAGCTATCCGAACGCGACTGCCAATCCGTGTTCAAGCGGCGCTCCTAATGTAGGCAGCGACGCCAACGGCACACTCAACTCCTCGTGGTGTCAGTACGCTCCTTCGACGAGCTACACGGCTATAGATGGAACGGGCTGGATACCGGTCAACTTCCTGACTCTTACCGGAGGCGCGCCGATTTCCAACTTGCCGGTAGACCCGACCGATTCCGTTGGCAGCGTTACCGCCCCGACCTCGACCGACCTGGTTTACCGCTACACTTGCCAGATGAGCGGTACGGGCACCGAGCCGGTTCACGCCTTCCAGTTGGGAGCCAGGTTGGAGAGCAAGTTATACGGTCCCGGCGGCACGAACGACCTTACCTCTAAGGACGGAGCTCTTAACACCCAGATCTATGAGGTTGGTTCGGACAGCAGGTTGTTCGGCACCAGCACCGGATTCTAGACCTAGGTCTCTAGGCTTTATGAAAAACAGCCCCGCCCAGGGGTTGTTTTTCGTGTGGTCACGCAATTATCTGGTATAATAAGGGAGCAATTGTCCCTGTCGCACCGATATTTTGAGGATGGCTATCGTTGATCAAAAACTGAAGGATATCCTGCTGAAGTCCGACGTCATTACCAGCAGCGATTTTGACCGGGCGGTTGACCTGCACCTCCAGTACCGGGAGTTTCGACCCGTCGACCGAACTTATAACGGCTACGGTCACCTCCACCTCGATTAACGCAGTCAATCTTACAGAATATATAACCAGATGGTGGGATCAGGTATGCGTGCAGCAGTCGTGGTCATCGGTGAACTCGGCCACTTCGAGCTGTATCTCGCCCACCACCTATCAGAGCGAGACTAATATTCAAACTGGCTCTAATCTGCAGCTAACGAAGTAAAGATTATCTCTCACCATCGGTTTTGTGCGGCGGCGAAGTCCGTTCTGATTTATCCACTTCGTCGCGTGATGCGGTTTGCGTTAAGATAATAACAGATATGGCTGATTACCACGGACTTAGCCGCAAAGAAGCCGAAGAGAAACTAAGAAAGATAGGCAGGAACGAGATACCTGAGCCACATTGGAAGTGGCTTAAGAAGATTTTCGCCTGGATCTTCTCCTTCATCTCTCTCACGCTTATCGCGGCTGTTATCATTTCCTTCATTGACGGTCGTATTTTCGACGCCTACTTCATCTCGTCGCTTTGGGCATTGAACTTCTTCATAAGTTTCTGGCACGAGAAGAAGGCGGATGATGCGATCAAGAAACTGCAGGCGAAACTGTCCGTACTAGTAAACGTGATGCGCGACGGAGCATGGGCGCAACTGCCTGCGGCAGAGATAGTCCCCGGGGACATTATCAGTTTGAGCGGGGGCAAGATCATCCCCGCCGACGTCAAGTTCATCGAGGCGAAGAACGTGAACGTTAACGAGGCGGCCCTGACCGGCGAGTCCCTGCCCAAGGACAAGAACCCGGGGGACATGGCCTATTCAGGTTCGTTCCTGGTGACCGGACTGGCCATAGCGGAGGTCACGGCCACCGGCAAGTCGACCTACTTCGGCAAAACCCTGATGGAGGTGGAGCAGTCCGAAAAGCGCAGCGTGCTGGAGGGAGACATATTGAGCATCGCCCGCTTCCTGGCAATTATCAGCGGGATCGCCGTCGTGGTATTGAGTATCGTCTTCATAGCTATCCATCAGCCGTTGTTCGACCTCCTTACCGTCGATCTCAGTTTGGTTATCGCCGGCATCCCGGTGAGCCTGCCGACGGTAATGACCCTCATCATAAGTTTGGGGGTGATGGAACTCGTAAAGAAAGACGTCGTCGTGCGCCGTTTATCCTCCCTGGAGGACCTATCAAATATAGATCTGCTTCTCTCTGACAAGACCGGAACGCTGACCGAGAACCAGCTGAACGTAAGCAAGGTCATCTCCTACAACAATTTCACGACCAGACAGGCAATCACTTTTGCCTACGCCTCCTCGGCTAAGAATGAGAAGAGTCCGATTGATGTCGCGGTCGAAAAGAAATTCCAGTCGGAAGGCATAAAAGGGGACATCCAGGTCATAGACTTTACCCCCGCTGATTCGGACAGGAAACGCAGTACTGCCCTGGTCTCCGTCGGCGGCACCACCTATACCGTCACCATGGGTGCCTCCCAGGTAGTGGCTGGATTAGCCAACGTCACCGGCAAGGACGCCGATAATTTCTCGAAGGACGTCGATGCCGCCGCGGATGGGGGATACCGGGTCCTAGCGGTGGCCGTCACCAAGGAGAAGAAGGAGGAAAATATGTCCCTTGCGGGCCTGTTGCTTATCTCGGACACGCCCGAAGAGGATGCCAAGGACACCATCGCCTTCATGGAGCAGAAGGGCATCGATGTGAAGATACTTACCGGCGACAATATAGCCATAAGCAAGCGCATGGCTAAAGAGATGAACCTGGAGGGCGAAGTCGTCAACCGATCAGCGTTGATGAATTTAGGTAGCAGCTCCTTCGACAGTGGAATACTTGAACGTACATCCGTCTTTTCGGAGATACTGCCCGCCGATAAGTACAAACTCGTAGAGGTGGGTAAGCGCAAATACCGCGTTGCTGTAACTGGTGACGGGGTGAATGACATCCCTGCGGTAAAAGTCGCGGATGTCGGCATTGCCGTCGCTAGGGCAGTCGACGCTCTCAAGAGCGCGGCGGACATCGTGCTTCTATCATCCGGCATATCCGTCATTAAGGACGCTATCATTGAAGCCAGGAAGATATTCGCCCGTCTATACACCTACTCTCTGTACAGAATATCCGAGAGCTTGCGCCTGATCATATCCATCGCTGTCTTGGGAATAGCGTACCTGGCCTACCCGATGACGCCAATTCAGATCCTTATTTTGGCCTTGATGAACGATATCCCGATTATCTCACTGGCGGGGGACAATGTTCTTCTGGCCTCAAAGCCAGCTGAGATAAATACAAAGGGAAGAACGCTGCTCGGCTCTTTGTATGGCATGGTCGGCATCGCCGGCAGCATACTGTTTGTTGTCATCGCCAGGCAAGTATTCCATTTGGATTGGGTTATTATTCAGACTCTCTTCTTCCTGAAATTGTCCGTGGGTGGTCACATGCTCATATACGTAGCCCATACACGTGAGCGTTGGTGGAAGTTCCTGCCGAGCAAGGTGGTTATAATCTCAACTTTCGCTACCCAAATTCTATCCACCATACTGGTTGTCTTCGGAATATTCATGAGCCCGGTCAGCCTGGGATTGGCGCTGATAGTCTGGGTATGGGCGCTTATCTGGATGCAAATAACTGAATTCGTGAAGTGGTTGTATCTACACAAAGTGCATATTTAGTATATTTCATAGAGGTCATAGGGGAGGTATACCAAGAGTGCGTTGATTTTATGGCGGATATTG
>CAZWFV010000028.1:0-4008 GCA_964633405.1 uncultured Candidatus Saccharibacteria bacterium | reverse complement strand
GATAGGGGATCATCCCGCCGAGGAGAAGCCCGACGATAATCCTCGGATCGGACAAGTCGAAGGAGATTATGCCGCCCTTATTCTGCAGGGCCTGAACGTAGGAGGAGAATAACACGACCGCAGCCAGTCCGGCCGAACCGATCGCATAACCCTTGGTAACCGCCTTGGTGGTGTTTCCAACTGCATCCAGGGCGTCGGTCACCTTGCGCACATCGTGTGGCAAGCCGGCCATTTCCGCTATTCCGCCGGCGTTGTCGGTGATCGGGCCGAAGGAGTCTATAGCCACAATGATTCCGGCCATGGAAAGCATACTCATGGTCGCCAGGGCTATGCCGTAGAGACCGCTGGCGGCATAGGCGGTAAGTATCCCGGCTACGATCACTATGACCGGCAGGGCGGTGGATTCCATTCCCACGGAAAGCCCGGTGATGATGTTGGTGCCATGGCCGGTGGTGGATGATTGGGCGATTGAGCGTACCGGACGGAACTTCTTAGAGGTGTAGTACTCGGTGATCAGAACTATAAGCGCAGTCACCGCTATGCCTACGAACATCGGGAAGAAGAGCTGTATAAAATTCAAACTTATGCCGCCGACGATCGAAACAGAATAATTGCTGGCCAGGAACCAGAAACCGATCAGGGAAAGCAGGCTCGCGGCGATAAGTCCTTTGTATAGGGCGCCCATGATGGATTGGCTCTTGCCCAAACGCACGAAGAAAACGCCGAGGACCGAGCTGATAATGGATATGCCTCCGATCATAAGCGGCAGAAATACAACACTGGTCGATCCGGGGAACATCAGACTGCCCAAGAGAATTGCCGCCACTGCCGTGACCGCATATGTCTCGAATAGGTCGGCGGCCATGCCGGCGCAGTCACCCACGTTATCACCAACATTGTCCGCGATCACAGCCGGGTTCCTGGGGTCGTCCTCCGGGATACCCGCCTCGACTTTTCCAACCAAATCGGCGCCGACATCGGCGCCTTTAGTGAATATGCCTCCGCCCAGTCGGGCGAAGACGGAGATTAAACTGGCGCCGAAACCAAGACCGATCAGCGCCCGGACATCATTGGTCACCGCATAAAATCCGGTTACGGCCAGCAAGGCAAGTCCGACGACAAGGAGTCCGGTCACCGAGCCGCCCTCAAAGGCGATGGTAAGCGCCGGAGCCAGCCCGGATTTGGCTGCCTCCGCTGTCTTCACGTTGGCCCGTACCGACATGTTCATACCGATATAGCCGGCCAGAGCCGAAGCAAATGCCCCGATCACGAACCCGATGGCCGCGGTCAATCCCAGGAATATCCCGATAAGGATGGCGATGACCACCGCGACTGCAGCAATGGTCTTATATTGCCGATTAAGGTACGCCTTGGCCCCGATCTGAATGGCGCGTGCTATTTCCTGCATCTTCTTATCCCCGCTCGGAGCCTTGTAAATCCTTCCAGCCAGAACCACCGCGAAGATAATGGCGATTATACTGCTTACGATTGAGAAGAATATCGGTGACATGCTCTTTTATTATATTTCTTGTTTTTTTATCTTTATTCGTCGTCTGTTTCCGGCTTTTGATAGATCGGTTTAGCCTCCTCTCTGGTATCGGCACCGGAGGGTTCGCTTGGCGGGCTCTCGCTCTCCGCTTCCGCATCGCCGGCGACCCCGCCTTCCTGCGCCTCATCGGGCTTGGAGAGCGGCCGCACGTCTATCCCCCAGCCGGTAAGTTTTGCCGCCAGACGCACGTTCTGGCCGCCCTTGCCTATAGCCAAGCTCAGTTGGTCGTCCTGGACCAGGACCTTCGCTTCGTGTTCGCTTTCGTTCAATATCTCTACTCCTTTGACATCTGCCGGGGCCAGCGAGTGGGCGATAAACTCCTCCGTTTTAGCCGACCATTCCACTATATCTATCTTTTCCGCGCCAAGCTCATTGGTGACCGTCATAACCCTGGTACCACGCTGACCAACGCAAGAACCGACGGCGTCTATGCCCGGCGCATTTGAAGCAACGGCTATCTTGGTCCTTGATCCCGCCTCTCTGGCCATCGCCTTTATCTCGACGACGCCGTCGGTTATCTCCGGAACCTCGGATTCAAAAAGCTTGGCGACAAACTTAGGGTCGCTTCTGGAAAGGAGGATACTCGGAGTGCGGCTCTTGGGATCGTCCGACACCGAGAGTATATAAAAACGCAGCCTTTCCCCTATCTGATAATGCTCTCCGGGTATGGATTCGTTCCTAAACATCAAAGCCGGCGTGCGTCCCAGGTCGACGTAAACATTGCCGCGATCGAATCGTTGGATGATCCCGCTTATGATCTGGCCTTCCTTGCTCTTATATTCGTTGATCACGGACTCGCGTTCGGCCTGCCTCAGCATCTGGATAATGCGCTGTTTGGCCGCTTGGGTAGCAATCCGACCGAAATCCCCCGAAGGGGGCAGCGGGAATTCTATCTCCTCCCCGACTTTGGCGTCGGACTTGATCTTCTTGGCCTCTTCAATGAGAAGATGCCTCTCCGGGTTGTAGCGTGGCAGGTGCACTTCCCCTTCCGCTTCGACGACCGGCGGTTCGTTTTCCTCCTCGCCTTCCTCAACTATACGCACCATACTGTCATCGACTACCTCTTTGACACGCACAAATTTCGCCTCGCCCGTCTCCGGGTTAAGCTTGGCTCGGATGATGGCACCCTTGTCGCCTTCCTCTTTCTTATAGGCAGCGGCCAGTGCGCCTTCGATCGCTTCGTAGACCTTGCTCACATCTATGCCTTTGTCTTTGGCGATCTGTTCGGCGGTTTGGATGACAGATTTTAGATCCATATTTTTGTTCGGTTGTCGGCTTATCTTTTATATTACGATGAAAGGCCCGTAGAACGGACCTTTCATAATAAAATCAATTATATTCGCGATGTGCCCGGATATCAAGCCGCGGGCCCAAAATCAGAGTTTTTGGCCGGCGGCGATAAGGCCGGGGTAGGACGTGCTGATGACGAGATATCCCTTGAGCCAAGCGTATTCCAGCGCCGCTCCTTTCCTGGTCATTGGCGCGAAACGGACGGAGGTCCCATCGGGCAGCGAGCCATCATTAAAAGCCGAGGACAACGTGCCCGGGGAGGACTGGAAGAATGCGGCCGCGTTCGATTCAATCAGAGGATCGAGCGTTGAGGTAGCGTCGGCCAAGGCTACGCCCGGGTTAAGTTCGAACACATAGCCGGGCCAGATGCCACTCTTGTTGTAATAAGCGAAGCCGGTTACGTCCTGGTTGAAGGTGCTGCTCAAGAAGGTGGGTGGCGCCGACGGCAGGAACATGCCTAGCAGTTCTTGAGCCGTAAGGGGCGTACTGGTGCTGTTAAGGGCGAAGTTTAATTCCTCAAAGGTTGCAACTGGTTCGGCGGCAGCTGTCGAGGAAGATATGGCCGCATTAAACCGGTCTAACGGACCCAGCCCAGCCAGAACCACGGTTGCTGACGGGGTCACGGCCGACTTGAAGAAACTCTGGTGGATGAAGGCTGGGGTCGGCGTGGCTGATGTCTGCGGGGTGGTGGTCGGTACCGGCGTAGGCACATTGAATGCGGATGGCGCGGTTGGAGCGGGAGTGGTGGAATTAAATATAGGCAGCACAAAGAACTGGACAATAACCCAGACCAAAATCAATAGAATAACTATACCGATCAATATCAATATCTTGCGGTTCGACTTCCTGGGGCCGATGACTTTCACTGTAGAGCCGGAGGAGGGGGTGGGAGAGTTGGACATGGATGGCGCCTGGTTGGCTGAGCCTATGGATTTCCCGAATAGATCTTCCGGTTTAAAAGTCTTAGGCGTGGTCCCTGTGCCGCCGGAAGACTGCATGGATTTAAGGTCGCTGGCCATCGTGCGTATACCCACCTCCGGAGGCGGAGGGGGTGGAACCGTGCCGGCGGCCGGCGGAGGCGGGGGTATATTGGGCGTAAACGGAGGTGGTGGAGGAGTTCTCGCTGGAGGCGGAGGAGGAGAGGTTGGCGGCTGCGGTGGCATGGGCTG
>CAZWFV010000027.1:0-4851 GCA_964633405.1 uncultured Candidatus Saccharibacteria bacterium | reverse complement strand
GTTTAAGGCGATAAGGGCGGGGATCAAAAAAGTTGAGGGACGCACGCCTGACAATAGCAGCGATAAGCGGTATGACCGGATGGCCGCCGGTGATACTATAATATTCATCGACAATATCACCAAGGAGAGATTGTCGTGTAAGATACTCTTCGTTAGAAAATATCCCGACGCAAGGACTATGCTTGAAACGGAGGGGGTAAAAAACGTTCTATCAAGCGGTCTCGATATCGAAGGCGGAATAAAAAGCTATAACAACCTAAAAGGATACGAAGAGAACGTCAAGAAATTTGGCATCTATGCAATCGGTATAACGCCTATCAATGGATAACTTCAAATTGCTTTTCAAAGAGGCATACAAGGTAAGTAAGAGAAGAAAATTAAGTCGTCTCGCTACCTGCGGCGGAGTGGGCAGCGCTCTTATCACCAGAGAGGGGAATATATACACCGGCACCTGCATCGATGCCGCATGCAGTATCGGATTTTGTGCCGAGCACTCCGCTATATCCGAGATGCTGAAGAACGGCGAATCGGAGATAAGGCAGATAATTGCGGTAACCAACGGGAAGAAGATATTGCCGCCCTGCGGCAGATGCCGGGAGCTGATTCTTCAGGTTAATCACCGTAACCGCAACACGTCCGTTTTCCTCTCCAAGACCAAACGTAAGCGCATCGACACGCTACTGCCGGATCCCTGGAGTGTCAGCTAAGAGCCTAGATCTTCCTGCGCCTGGCATGAAAGGCGCGGTGGATATCCCTCAGCTCCTTGTTGGTGACATGGGTATAGACCTGAGTGGTCGAGATGTTGGCGTGACCTAGCAGTTCCTGCACGGAGCGGAGATCCGCACCGTTCATCAATAGATCGGTCGCGAACTGGTGCCTTAGTTGATGAGGCGTTATGTGTCTGGGGATGCCGGCCGCCCTTGAGTAGAAGGAGACCAGCCGTTGCACGGCCCGGGGGGTGATTCTTCCCATCACTTTCGGATTCAAACCCTTGGACAGGCTTATGAATAGCGCCGGTTCCGCATCCGCTCTCTTACCTACATAGTCTTTAAGCGACTTTTTGGCTCGGTCAGACACGAACACCACTCGCAGCTTCTCGCCCTTGCCGCGAACGGTGAACTCGCCCCGGTCGATGGGTATGGACCGGTCCAGCGAGCACAACTCTGATATTCTAAGGCCGGTGGAGAAAAGTAGTTCCAGGACGGCTCGGTCACGCAGGGCCCTGAGCGTCGTTCCCCTTGGCGCGTCCAACAGTCTTTCCAAATCGTTGTATTCCATCACCTGAATTTGCCGTACTGGGATCTTTGGTAATTCGACCGTCTCCGGCGGAACGACGTCTAGGCCGCGTTTGACCAGATATTTCAGAAAATTGCGCAAGACGATCACATAATATGCTTGCGTGCCCTTCTTGATCCCCTTCTCCGACTCGGATAGCTTCACCCGGAAGTCGCGTATCGCCTTGTCGGTGAGATCGCCGGTTGTCTTTGCTCCCGAATACTCCAAGAATTTTTCCAGGCAATGTCCGTAGCTTCTTCTGGTCAAAGCGGAACGGTTCTTCTCAATAGAGAGGTAGTCCAGGTAGTCGTTTACCAGCTGCTGCAGATCGGTCATAATCCATATTATACGACGAAAAAACTTTGACGGCCAGCAAAAAAGCTGATATAGTGGGCGTTGTATGTTAACTGCTCGCAAGAAGCAAAACGTAATAACAGAGCATCGCGTTCACGATAGTGACACTGGTTCCACCGCCGTTCAGGTGGCTCTTTTAAGTCGACGGATCGAAGAGCTAGCGGCTCATTTGAAAAAACATCCGTCCGATAACCACTCCCGCCGCGGCCTTTTGGGTATGGTCAGCAGGCGCCGCAAGCTGCTAAAACATCTGGAGGACAATAATCCCAGAACCTATGCTGCGGTTACCAAGAGGTTGGGATTGAAGAAATAATGGCATCCGTTCCCCAAAAAGATCAACGTCTTGGAGTCTTTATAGACATACAGAACTTGTATCACTCGGCGAAGAACCTATACGGCGGTAGGGTCAATTACACCGAGCTCATGCGTCAACTGGTTGATAGTCGGCGCCTGGTCAGAGCCATTGCCTATGTGGTCAAAAGCGATCCGTCCACCGGCGAAGAGAGCTTCTTCGAAGCTTTGGAGAAAGCGGGGATCGAGCTCAGATCCAAGGACATCCAAATTTTCCCCGGCGGAATGAAGAAGGCGGACTGGGATGTAGGTATGGCGGTGGACGCCATCCGCATGGCCGACATGGTGGATGCGATAACCCTTGTCACCGGCGACGGCGACTTCGTGCCTCTGGTTGAGTACCTTAAGTGGGGCTTGGGAAGGAATGTGGAAATCGCGGCTTTCGGCCGGACCACATCCTCTAAACTTCGCGAGGTAGCCGATGTCTTCCACGACATAGAGAAGATGCCGCGTGTGGTGTTTAAATCAATCAGACGCAACCGCCGATCTCCAGCCGCCTGATCGGTTATTGTAAGAAAATAATTAAAAATGGATTTAAATAAACGAACTTTTTCGATAGACGTTGCCGGAAGACCTTTGACTATAGAAGTATCACGCTTGGCCGAACAGGCCAGCAGCGCCGTGATGGCCAATTACGGCGACACCACCGTTCTAGTGACGACGGTTATGAGCAAGGAAGACAAGACAGTGGACTATCTGCCGCTCAGCGTCGACTACGAGGAGCGTTTCTATGCCGCTGGCAAAATAATTGGCAGCCGCTTTATCCGCAGGGAGGGCAGGCCATCCGAAGAGGCTATATTGTCCGGCCGTCTGGTTGACAGGGCTATAAGGCCGTTGTTCGACCAGCGTATCCGCAGGGATATTCAGATTGTGGTGACCATTGTCTCCTACGATGAGGAAAACGACCCAGACCTTGTTGCTTTAACCGCCACATCGACCGCGCTGGGTATATCAGACATACCTTTTGGCGGGCCGGTCTCGGGATTGCGCGTAGCCAAAATCAACGGCGAGTTTAAGATTAATCCGCTGACCAGCGAGCTGGCCAGCGTTCCGGTAGAGCTGGAGACATTCGTCGCCGGAGTCGGGGGAAAGGTGGTCAATATGATAGAGTTGTCCGGCAATGATGCCTCGGAAGACGATGTGATAGAGGCTTTCGATGTGGCGACCGACGAGATTGAGAAATTGAACGAATTCCAAAAAAAGATAATCAAGGAAATCGGCCGCGAAAAAACGGAGGTTAAGTTGTGGGAACCGGCCGGACAACTGAAGATAGATATACTAGAGTTTCTGAGCGGAAGATTGGAAGGCGCAGTTTATGAACACGATAAGACCGCGCGCGAGCGGAATATAAGCGACCTCCTGGAAGCCATGAAAGTGCATCTGGAGGGAAAGGGATATTCCGGTAAGGATCTGGAGTCCGCCATCTCTATGATGGACAAGGAGATCGACGACTTGGTTCACCGCAAGATCCTTGCGACTGGCGAGCGTCCCGATGGCCGGCGCGTGGACGAAGTCCGCGACCTTTATGCCGAGGTCGGGGTACTTCACCGCACACATGGCTCATCTATATTCATACGTGGGAACACTCAGGCCTTGGCTGCGGTGACAATCGCCCCTCCCGGATCCGAACAACTGGTTGAAACTATGGAGACAACCAGCAAGCGTAGGTTCATGCTCCACTATAATTTCCCGCCCTTCTCCGTCGGTGAGACGGGACGAGTCGGTGCTCCGGGCCGGCGCGAGATAGGTCACGGCCGGCTGGCCGAAAAAGCCATACGGCCGCTGATTCCCTCCAAGGAGAATTTCCCGTACACAATCCGCGTAGTATCGGAGATACTATCTTCCAACGGATCGTCCTCTATGGCTACGGTCTGCGCTTCCAGCCTCGCTCTTATGGATGCGGGCGTTCCGATCACGAAACCGGCAGCGGGCATAGCCATGGGATTGATGAGCGATGACAAAGGTAAGTATAAGGTTCTGACCGACATTCAGGGGCCGGAAGATCACCACGGCGACATGGATTTCAAAGCCGCTGGCACCCGTGATGGAGTGAACGCCATTCAGATGGACGTCAAAGTCCGCGGCGTGACGCTGAAAATATTGCGGGAAACGCTGGATCAGGCCAAAAAAGCCAGGTTACACATTCTCGATGTCACTGACAAGACTTTGAACAAGCCCCGCCCCGAGCTGTCTAGGTTGGCCCCGCGAGTGATAGTCGCCGAGATAGATCCGTCCAGGATAGGCGAGCTTGTTGGACCGGGGGGTAAGGTGATAAACGCGCTGATCGCCTCGACTGGCGTGACTTCTATAGATATAGAACAGGATGGCAGGGTATTCGTCTCTTCTGCCTCGCCTGACGCAGCCGAGAGGGCCGTGTCCGAAATAAAAGCGATGATGCGCGGTTTCGAGGTTGGCGAGGTGGTTGAGGGCAACGTTATCCGCATACTGGACTTCGGAGCCATTGTCGATCTAGGTGGAGGGAAGGACGGCATGGTCCACGTTTCGGAGATAAAGAACGGCTTCGTCAAGAATGTCAGTGACGTATTGAAAATAGGGGATCACGTCAGGGCAAAGGTGATCAAGGTGGATAACGGCAAGATAGGTCTATCTATAAAGCAACTTGGCGACCAAGATGCCGCCAAGGACCAGCCCAGACCGCGCCGTTATTAATTCACAGCCGCTTCGGCGGCTCAATCCAGCCAGAAGTGTTATACTTTTGGTATGGAAGAAAACAAGAATCCAATAACGCCACCACCGGCGCCGCTACCTGAAATGCCGAGCGGAGGTCAAAACAATCCCCCGCCTCCTACACCGGCTCCAGATCTCACTCCGAGACCGTCGGTAACTCCCATCCCTCCACCGCCTCCGCCC
>CAZWFV010000026.1:0-5054 GCA_964633405.1 uncultured Candidatus Saccharibacteria bacterium | reverse complement strand
GACTGGCTGCGGTCGTGTTGTTCTCCTCCTACGTTCAGGCCCTGCAGAATAAAGGCAGCATAATCTCCTTCGACTTGTCCGATCCGAGGATCATAGTCGGGCTTCTCCTCGGTGGGATGATCCCCTATCTATTTGCCTCGATCTCCATGCGCGCGGTGGGTAAAGCCGCCGGCAGCGTCGTTAATGAAGTTAGGCGTCAGTTCAGGGAGATTCCGGGAATTATGGCGGGTACCGCAAAGCCGGATTACGCCAAGAGCGTGGATATCGTAACTTCGGCAGCCATCAAGGAAATGATTGTGCCGGCCCTACTGCCCGTGCTTGTGCCGATCGCCGTCGCCTTTATTCTTGGCCCGGAGGCCTTAGGCGGCTTGCTGGTTGGATCAATCGTCACCGGTATCTTTGTCGCCATATCCATGACCTCGGGCGGAGCTGCTTGGGATAACGCTAAGAAATACATAGAAGAGGGCAATCTGGGCGGCAAGGGTTCGGAAGCGCACAAGGCGGCGATTACGGGCGATACGGTCGGCGATCCATACAAGGACACCGCCGGGCCGGCGATAAACCCGGTGATCAAGATAATAAACATCATCGCTTTACTTCTGGTCCCATTCCTCTAAACTAGAGATAAAATTCAATGTCTCAGGAACAAGAGAACCAATACTTAATACCCACAGTCATCGAGAAATCGCCCTATGGCGAACGGGCCTATGACATCTATTCGCGGCTGTTGAAGGACAGGATAATCTTTCTTAGCGGGCCGATAAACGACCAGGTGGCCAACGCGGTCATAGCTCAGATGCTTTTCCTGGAAAGTCAGGACCCTAAGAAGGATATCGAGGTCTATATAAATTCTCCCGGCGGCATTGTGACGGCCGGTCTGGCTATATACGATACCATGCAATACGTTAAACCCGATGTCCGGACGATATGCGTGGGAACGGCGGCCTCCATGTCGGCCTTCCTCTTGGCTGCGGGAAAGAAGGGGAAGAGATATGCCCTGCCGAACTCGGAGATACTGTTGCACCAGGTTATGGGCGGAGTTGAGGGCCAGGCCAGCGATATAGAGATCGAAGCCCGCCAGATAATGAAATTGAAGGAGAAGATGAATGAGATTCTGGCCAAGCTTACCGGAAAGCCGCTTGCACAAGTTACCAAGGACACCGATCGTAACTTTTGGCTCTCATCTGAGGAGGCTAAGGAGTACGGTGTTATAGATGAGGTCATCAGAAAAAATAAATAACGATAAGCTCTCCGAGATCTTATATGAACGCGGATACGTTCATCAGTTTTCCGCGGGAAAACTTGAGGAGATAACCGACGCGCAGAAACGCGTTGTCTATCTTGGCCTCGACCCGTCTGCGGATTCACTGCATGTTGGACATTTGCAGGCCATGCTTGTCCTGCGGCGGTTCCTCGAGGACGGGCATAAAGTGATCGTCTTGATTGGTGGAGGTACTGGCATGATCGGCGACCCTTCAGGCAAGAGCGAAGAGCGCAATCTGCTCGATGAACAGACCATTGAACGTAACTCGCGTGGCATCAGGAAGCAGGCCGAGCAACTGTTCGGCGGGCTGGAATTCACCCTTAGAAACAACGCTGACTGGCTGAAGAAACTCGACTTGATACCCTTCTTGCGCGACATAGGAAAGTTCTTCTCCGTGAACGCTATGCTCCAGCGTGATTCCGTCAAGGACAGACTCAACCGTGAAGGAGAGGGAATCTCGTACACCGAATTTTCATACATGCTTCTTCAGGCCTACGATTATTTGCACCTCCATAAGGAACTTAAATGTGACGTCCAGATCGGCTCATCCGATCAGTGGGGCAACATTGCCTCCGGTATCGACCTAATCAAACGCAAGACGGGCGATATCGTCTATGGCTTTACCTCATCGCTCCTGGTCAATAAATCCACCGGCAAGAAATTCGGCAAGAGCGAGGGCGGTGCAGTGTGGCTAGACGAAACTAAGACATCCTTCTTTGATTTCTACCAGTTTTGGGTGAATGTTCCAGATGATTCGCTCCAGGAATATATGCTGCGGATGACCGTAATGCCCAAAGAAGAAATAGATAGGGTCATGCAGGTACACGCCAAGAGCCCAAAACTGCGTTACGGACAGAACCGGCTCGCTTATGAGGTGACAAAACTGGTTCACGGCACGGAGAAGGCCGAGAGGGCCGGGAGGGTCTCCAGGGTATTGTTCGGTAAAGACGGAACGCCGCAGCCCGTCGAGCAGGTGGACTGGAAGCTCCTGTACGGAGACGTACCAAACTCGAAGGTCGCCGCCGGTACGAAGTTATCCGATGCGATTGTGTCCTCCGGGCTGGCCAGCTCAAAGCGCGAGGCCAGGCAATTCCTGACAGATGGCGCGATAACGCTTAACTATCATCCTGAGAAAGAGGACCGCAATCTGGATCCGGTGGATTTCGTAAATGGCCACACCTTCCTGCAGCGGGGAAAGCGCAACATAGCCATCCTGATATTAAAGCAGTAGAGGAACTCCTCCTCTACCTCGCGAAACGCACGTATATCCCTTCGGATATAGCTCTATTTGAACCGCTCTCCTTGAGACGTAATTCCCCGAACTCGCCGGCCGTTGTTCCGAAGCGGCTGTCGATCAGCTGCATGAACGACAGTGGTGCATACCCAGCCGCATACCCGTTCAAGAGAAGAAACGCCCCCGGCTTGTCTGAAAGGACCCTCTTAACGCTTTCCAGCAGTTCCGGCAGTGATTCTTCTATCCTCCATATCTCTCCTTTGGGTCCCCGCCCGAAGGCGGGTGGATCCAAAATTATTCCTTCGTATAAATTTCCGCGCCGCACTTCTCGTTTGGCGAACTTCAGTGCGTCATCCAGGATGTAGCGGATAGCATCGGGGGCAACTCCGGATAGGGATGCGTTCTCTCTCGCCCAGGCATTGCTCTGTTTGGAGGCATCCACATGGGTAACACGGGCGCCCGCCTTAGCGGCCACTATACTCGCCAGCCCGGTGTAGCCGAACAAATTTAGTACGGCTGGTTTGCGGTCCGCATCGATACGCTCCTTGAGCCACTCCCAGTTCGCAGCCTGCTCGGGGAACACCCCGGTATGTTTGAAGGAGGTCAATCTGACAGTAAAATAGATATCTTTCCACGATATCCGCCAACCGTCCGGTATGTTTTTGTGTTTTTGCCACGAGCCCTTACCACTAGTCCATCTGAACTCCGCTGAGGCGTTCTTCCAGATATCGGGTTTGCTCTGTTTCCAAATTGCCTGAGTTTCGGGGCGTGAGATTAGAATTGAACCGTACCGCTCCAGCTTGAGATTATTGCCCGAGTCCACCAGTTCATAATCATTCCACGATTCGGTGGCAAGGTTGATATTGTTCATCATCGGTTATTGGCGACAGCTTTGTGGTGTTGCGCGCTCCATTGATATAGAACCACTGCGGCTGCCGCAGCCGCATTCAACGACTCGCACTTTTGGTTGATCGGTATGTTTAGGTTCACGTCGCAAAGCTCTAGGGTCTTTTCGCGCACGCCCCTGCCTTCGTTGCCGACGATAAATACGGATGGTTGATTGAAGATCTCTTTATTCAAGTTCCTCGATCCCTTCATGGCCAGACCGTAGGCCATAAATCCCCTCTCCTTTAGGTCAGCTATCGTGTAATTTATATTCCCTATCGAGACTATCGGTATGCGGAACACCATCCCTGCGGAAGCCTTGGCAACGGCACCGGTTATCGGAGCCTGACGGTGAGAGGGGATCAGTACGCCCGAGGCGCCGAAAGCGGCCGCAGATCTTATTATCGCACCTACATTCTGAGGATCGGTCAACTCGTCCAGTATGACCAGTGCCGTGTCTTCGGTCGGCTTCAGTCTGGCGGCAAATTCAGGGAATGGAATAAGCAGGCTGGACGTATTTATTATCGCTATAACCCCTTGATGGGACGTGTCCTTGCCGACCATATGCATGGCCTGCTTGTCCCGCATCGTTTCTATCGGAACCCCCAGCTCCTTTAACTTGCTCCGCAGCTCCCTGTCTTCTATGCTCGGCGACAGGAACACTTTCTTGATCGTACGCGGGGCGTTGTCCACCGCCTCAATCAGGGCATGTTTTCCGTACATGTATGTCTTGTTCTGTTCCCGTCCCATAATATAACTTTCTAACGATACCCATCCCGCATATTTAAGGCAACTTGTGGCCTACGACTTACAATAACCACCCATAAATTTGTATAATATAGTACGATTAAGTGATACCCCGTCAAACAGAATGCTCAGTAGATTTAACAAAAGACTCATATATCTGAATGTATTCTTGATCTCGGGAATCGCCTTGGTAGTGGCAGCTTCGGCGTTTACCGGTCCAAGCGTTTCGCCGCCGTCGGGCAGCGGCGTTGCCGTATTGCCAATAACTTCCGGCGGCACCGGGGCCACTACCACTTCTTCGGCCAAATCAGCTCTGGGGGTGGCCTCCGCTGGCGCGAATTCGGATATAACATCCTTAACTGCCCTAACCACCCCGATTCCGGCAAACGAGGGAGGAACGGGCCTTACTTCCATCGGTGTTTCGGGTAACGCTCTTACTTCCAACGGGATTACCTGGACGTCTTCCCCTCTTTCCGCGGGTTCCCACGTCGTGACCAGCGGCTCGCCTCCTACGGCTCCGGTTTATAACGGCAGCGCATCATTTAACTACAGCGGGGCCGTGGCTTCCTGGACCGTACCCAGCGGAGTCAGTTCAATAACCATCACGGTTTACGGAGGCCAGGGCGGAAGCGGAGGTGGTGGTGGTGAGACAGTTGGCACGCTCTCAGTGACTCCCGGTGCGACATATTACGTTAATGTAGGTCAGGCTGGGGTTGGTCCGCAGTGCGGTAACCCGTGCGGCCCTACGTCCGGAGGAGGAGGCGGCGGCATGTCGTGGTTCAGTACCCAAAACAGCTTTTCCCAAGGATCGGTTATGTTAGCGGCGGGCGGCGGCGGCGGCAGTGCCGGTGATTGGTCATCAACTACCGGCGGCTCTGCATCTGGAGGAGCGGGAGGGTATGGCGGCGGAGGAACGGGAGGGGG
>CAZWFV010000025.1:0-5390 GCA_964633405.1 uncultured Candidatus Saccharibacteria bacterium | reverse complement strand
TTAGGGTTTATCCTCCCGTACCAGAGGGACGAAACTGAAACCAAAGAAGTTGCTGGTATCAAATTTGTCCGGCGTTATCTTGTGTACGACAACTATGCTCTGTCCCACTGGAGCAACCAGTGTTCCTCCTATCTTAAGTTGATCTTTCCATTCATCGGGAATTACACCACTTGCGGCAGCGGCGACGATCCGATCATACGGAGCTTCTGCGGCATAACCGACGGAGGCGTCTCCTACGATCAATCTAATCCTCTTGGCAAAATCTGGATAATTACCCAGATTTCTTTCGGCAAAGTCCTTTAGTTCGGCGATGCGTTCAACCGCGACCACCGTGCCGCTTTCTCCGACAAGGTGAGAAAGCAATACGCTCTGCCACCCCGAGCCAGCACCTACATCCAGCACTTTATCTCCGACTTGGACCTGCAGAAGTTCCAGCATAAAAGCCACTGTCAGCGGCTGCGATATCGTCTGATCAAAGCCTATTGGCAAGGGTCTGTTCTCATAAGCTTCTTCCTTATGCTCGGCAGTGACAAAGAGCCTGCGATCGACCGATCGGAAAGCGTCGATCACCGTAGGGGTCTTCAGATATCCGCCCTTTATAAGTTCGTCGATAAGCTCATCCTGCACCATCTATAACGCCTGCTTGATTACTTAAGCTTCAGTTCCTTATGGGGAGTGCGCTTGCGACACCAGTTACAATACTTCTTATACTCAATCTTCCGCTCAACTTTCTTCTTGTTCTTGTGAACGTAGTAATTCGAACGTCCGCAAACGGAGCATTTTAACCTTATTAAGTTTTCCGAGAATTTGGATTGTGCCATTTTTATGTTTAATCCTGAATCTACCGGAGCCAGGAGGGAGAATCGAACTCCCGACTTCTTTCTTACCATGAAAGCGTTCTGCCACTGAACTACCCTGGCTGCCAAGCCCCGAAACGAGAGCCACCTCTCGGATTCGAACCGAGGGCCTACTGTTTACAAAACAGTTGCTCTGCCGCTGAGCTAAGGTGGCTTGATTATAAAATAAGTGGGCAGGGTAGGATTCGAACCTACGTAGCCACTAGGGCGCCTGATTTACAGTCAGGTGCAATTGACCACTCTGCCACCTGCCCAGGCTCATACGAGTTTAGACGACTTTAATCCCCTCTTCAACCCCTTCGGATCTAGAGCGGTTTTATTGTTTCGTCTTTGTGGTTGTTGAGGTGCTTACTCACCAGATTGTCCGCCTTCAATATCCAGACTTTGATTCGGCGCAATGCCTTATCGCTAGTGGTGGATATAAAGATGTCTATCCGATCGAGCGGAAGCTTCCTGGCCCAATTCTTAACAGGATGGTCAACGAAGTGCTGGTCGTCCTGAACCCTGGGTGCCGCGATGGCAAGCAGGTAGACAACCGCACCCAATCCCAGCATTAATATAAGTTCAAGAATAAGAGATGTCATTGATATACTGGCTATATACGACCCGTAATACTATATTTCGAAACGGGCGAAGCGTTCAACCACTATATTCTCACCCACTTTAGCGATTACGCCCTTTATAAGATCGGATATTGTGGTCTTCTGATCCCTAATATAGGGCTGTTCAAGCAATTCTTTTGCGTCTTCCGGTTCCATCGCTGCGATCTGCATGCATACATTCTTGGCAAGTTCCCTGAATGGATCTGACTTGCCCACGAAATCCGTTTCGCAACGAATCTCCAATAGAACACCGACGCGGTCATTGTGTATGTAGGATGCGATTATACCCGAACCAACAACGCGTTCGCTCTTCTTGTCCGCCTTAGCTAGACCCTGAGCCTTTATTAATTCCATAGCTTTATCAAAGTTGCCTTTAGCTTCCGTAAGCGCGCGCTTACAATCCATAACTCCGGCGCCGGTTTCCTCTCTCAATCTTTGTATATCACTAGCTTTAATCATTGCTTCGGTACTGCGGCGGCCAAGGTCTTCTTCGTCAATTCCTGTTTAGCCTCAGAGATAGCCTTATCTATGTATGCGGCAAGCACCCTAAGACTATTAGGATTGGATTCGTTCCCGGGTATGGGTAAGCTTACGTCGTCCGGATCCCCCGAAGTGTTGATTATAGCTATGCTCTTTATGCCTATTTTCTTGGCTTCAACGGCAGGGGTCTCATTACCGCTAAGTCCGAATATTATTACCAACCCAGGGATTTTCTCCATAGATTCAATCCCGCTGAAAAACTTGGTGAGCTTTCCAATCTCACGATTAAAATTAACCCTCTCTTTTTTGGTGTATTTGTCCAAAGCCCCGCTCTCAACGTCAGTTTTGAGCTTCTTGAAGTAGCGAATACGTTCGGAGATAGTCTTGAAGTTGGTAAGCGTACCGCCCAACCAACGCTCGGTTACATTATGGACCTTAAGCTTATCACCCAATGATTTAACTATACCCTTGCCGGCCGGGGTTGTACCAACCAGTACGACTTCCTCTCCGGCAAGCATCTTGTCTTTTATGAGTCGTTGAGCTTCAACCAGGGCTTTAAGCGTCTTGGCAAGGTCAATTATCTCCATACCCCCCTTAGAGGTAAGGATATACTCGTTCATTTTGGGATTAGTCCTGGAGTGGCTCTGGCCATAAAACACGCCTGCCTCCATCAAGATCTTGATCTCAGCGCTCTCCTCAGGGGTTAGTGGGGTCTCTGAAACCGGCGCATCGACTCCCTCAAGAGTCGTGTCACTGGCAACATTCCTTGTTTCTTCCATTATTATACGCAACAAGTATAGCTTATTTCTTCTTATGTTCAAGCCGCCAGCGCCTGATAGCCTCATGGTCGCCAGAGAGGAGTACTTCCGGTACAGAATATTTTCTACCCTTATACCTAAATTCGGAGGGACGGGTATAGACCGGGATACCGACGCCATAGCGCTTTTCCTCCAGTGATTCCTCTTTGCCCAAAACGCCTTTCACTTTCCGGCTTAAGGAATCTATTATCGTCATAGCCGGAAGTTCGCCACCGGTCAGCACATAATCGCCTACGGACATCGCCTCCGGCTTAAATATCTTACTTACGCGTTCATCTATCCCCTCATAATGCCCGGCTATCAGAATAATCCTGCCGTATCTATTTGCCAGGTTCTTGGCCATGCTGTCATTAAATTTCTTGCCAGCCGCTGAAAGTATTATTACCTTGGATCCGCCCCCTCTGGGTTTGAGGCTGTTGATGGCCCTAATGAGCGGCTCAGCCTTTATGACCATGCCCGGCCCTCCGCCATACGATCGGTCATCCGCCTTGCGGTGACGATCGATTGTAAAACGTCGCAAGTCATGTACGCGCACGTTAATTAACCCGTTTCTGACGGCCCGACCGATTATAGAGTCCTTGAGGTACGACTCGAATATTCTGGGGAAGAGGGTTATGACTTCGAAAGTTAGTTTGGGTCTCATCTGCCTACCTATTATATAACTTACCAAGAATGGCCGCGTTAACGGCCATTCTACGACTGAATCCTAAGAAATCGGCTTAGAGATTCTTTATGTCATCGATCACTTGTTCGGTCACGCCACGTTCGTGAACTGGACGAGAAGGTCTCTCTGCCCTGTCCGAGCCTTCGGGTTCCTCAATCTTAAGATTGACCCGGGCGTTGTTCTTTATACCTACTATCCGTAGGAGGGAGCGGATGGCTTTGGCCGTCTGTCCCTGCTTACCGATAACATTGCCCATGTCTTTTGGGTTAACGTGGAGTAATAAGAGTACACCCATTTCGTCGACCTTCCTTTCGACTTTCACGTCTTCTGGACTGTCGACTATAGCTTTGATTAGGAACTCTAGGAATTTCTGATCTGCTTCCATTATCTAATCGGAAAAATTAATTATGCCTTTTCGACCTTTGGTTCTTACTTCTCGGTCACGGTTGACGCTGAACCTTCCCGGTATTTCCTCAGAAGCTGACGAACCGTCTGGGAGGGCTGTGCGCCTTTCCCGATCCAGTATTCAGCTCTGTCTTTTCTGATCTCGGCCTTATCGGTATGCGGATTCCACCAACCAAGGTCCTCTAAGAACTTACCCTGCAGTTTGGAGTGAGACTCCTGAACCACCAGTCTGAAAGAGCGCTGGTGTTTCTTGCCAACATTTCTTAATTTTATTGCTAACATAAATTCCGCTCTATGGTACGGTAGCGAGGAGTAAATGTCAAAAACCCCGCATTATAAAAGCAAAAGACCGACACCTTCTTGTAGTGTCGGTCTTCGTATCCCGGTTAAGGGATAACCGTAACCGGAATTTCCATGACCGCTGGGTCCGGAGTCCAGTTGTAAAGCTTCAACGCGTCGCTATAGTTCAGGTTAACGCAGCCGTGCGAATGCTCCGTCCCGAACGCATCATGCCAGTAGGCGCCGTGGATAAAGGCCGTCCCTTCAGAACTGGGGTCGAAAGCCATAGCAAACGGTGAGAACAGAGTGTACTCGAAGTTAGCTACGGTAGACGGGTTCTTAAGAAGGGATGGATCCGTGCCGGGCAGAGGACCTTCCATAACCGCTATCGGCAACTTCTTATAAATATGGAAGTCGCCTGTGGGCGTGGGTAGATCTTCATCGTCTCTTCCGGTGGACACATTGGCCGTCATGTACAACCTGTTCCCTTCGTAGGCGTATAACTTCTGTTCGTGCAGTACGACCAATATCCTCTTGACTGAATCATACTGCGGATCGGTATGCGCCAGAGATACGGGGGTGAAGTACTTAGCCGATACATACCAACTGCCACTGAAACGATTTGGGAACATCAATTTGCTTGTATTGATGTCGATCTTATACCAGAGCGATCCGTCTTTTGCTTTCACTAGATCAGACATATAGAACATCTGACCGCTGCGCACAGATTGGGGTTTCGGACCCTGATAATCCGTATAGAGATAAGCTCTACTATAGGATGTTCCTGGACCGGTCCTAATATTTACGCAACCACCTCCCCCCGCGAAGGCCCAATTACAGGTATCTGTCACTTGCATGTAGCCCGGCTCGGTTGAAGTGGTCAACACCACCTCTCCCGACGACAGGGTGCTTTGGAGTTCCAGCGCCTGTAGCTGCACTTCCAGGGCCTTAATTTCGTCTCGGAGAT
This sequence comes from uncultured Candidatus Saccharibacteria bacterium, assembly GCA_964633405.1. Classification (GTDB taxonomy): domain Bacteria; phylum Patescibacteriota; class Minisyncoccia; order UBA6257; family Colwellbacteraceae; genus JAMCRD01. The sequence continues at coordinate 318 of CAZWFV010000025.1, read as the reverse complement.
AATTAACGGTATTCGTCTCTGCCGCCTTGGCCGGTAGAACGGCTTTTGGCCAGAAGATAAACGCCAACGCGAACAAGAACGCGAAATTTTTTAACTTCACAAATTTTTAAACAACAGGAGAACTCTCAGCCGCTCGCACGTCGCGACTAAGAGTAATCACGTTATTGATTACTCTTAGTCGCCGACAGTAGCCTTTATGGCTGCGACTAGAGCGTCTGCATAAAGACTAATACAATACTTTAGGCACTAAGTCAAGGAGAACCGGTATTCTGTACGATCATATCGGACACTCTGCCAAAATGAGAGATATGACCCACA
>CAZWFV010000024.1:0-5654 GCA_964633405.1 uncultured Candidatus Saccharibacteria bacterium | reverse complement strand
TCTCAACCTTGGGAAGGTCGTATTCTACCACTGAACCATACCCGCGATACACATGTCAAGAATAATTTATCTCTTAGGCTTCAACAAGCTTAGAACGAAAATGGCCGCGGAGACAACCACTATCATAGCCCCTTGTTGTAATCCATATTGTGCAGATAGGTAGTAACCAACAACCATCGCGGCAACGGATAACGCCATTGAAGTCGCGAGGAATGCACCCAAAGAATGGGTAAGCTGGCGCGCCGCCGATGCAGGAATGATTATCAATGATCCCACAAGCAAGGCTCCTAGGAACCTCAACGAAACCAGTATAGCCAGGCCGAATATAAGCAGGAACCACAGGTTGACCGTATTCACATCTACTCCGGCGGACAAGGCAAGTTCGGGGGAAAACAGGCTTATAATCAATTTACTCCTCAGCAACCATAGCGCGGCGATTATAAACACACTAACCGCCACGCCGAACACGAACTCGCCTAACGACAGATTGCTGAAGCCACCGAATAAGGCATCGATCAATTGTTCCTGTGAGTTTATAAGCAGCACACCCAAGGCTACTGACGACGCGAAGATAACACCTATGGCAGCCTCTGCGGACAACTCGGTACTTTTCTGAAGATGCCAAATAAGCAGGATTCCGAACAAAAGGGTAAGGCCGCCGCCGATCAGTGGGTTCAACTTCCAAATCACGGCAAGCCCTAGGCCGGGTATAGCTATATGCGACATAACATCGCCGGCCAGCACTATTCTCCTCATCAGCGCGAATGAGCCGACGAGCCCGGCCGCAGCCGCGGAGAATATAGCGAGAATTATTGCGTAGTTGTTAATCATCGCGATGGAAACGCTTCCCATGAAGATGGTAGAAATGGTGGAAATACCTATGCGGACCATACAGTTTCTCCAGAATCTCCGGCGTCAACGCTTCATCCGGAGCGCCGAAACATAAACCTATCCTATTCATACAGAACACTTTGGTCGCATAGCGGTAAACGAATGACAAATCGTGCGAAACAAGGATGACGGTCATGCCATACCGCTCCTGGAGGTCATGGATGAGTTCGTAAACCCGTTCCTCTCCAGCTATGTCGATTGAGGCCGTAGGTTCGTCCAATATCAGTAGGTTCGGCTTGCCCAATAGAGCGAAACCGATCAGCGCCCGCTGAAACTGGCCGCCCGAAAGATGTCCGAGCGGGGTGCTAAGAATCTTATGGCTTAGGTTAAGCACGTCTATAACTTCGTCCATTTCCCCTTTTGAGAGTTTGAGAATCGACGCTTTCGCGTTCAAGAGATTCTGCACGTTAATCGGCAGATGGCGGTCGGCATCGATCTTCTGAGGGACGTAGCCAAGGCGCGTTCCGGCTGCCCAGGAGATAGTCCCGCGATATCTAACCATACCGAGCAGCGCGTGCAACAGGACAGTCTTACCTGCGCCATTCGGACCGATAATTGCTAGCGACTCCCCCTCCTCAAGGGAGAGGTTAAGTCCTTCTATTGCCGGCACATTATCGAATCCGATATTAAGATCCTTTATCTCGAGGATTTTAGCCATCGTTCCTTGTATCTTTATGATCTCTCCGCGAGATAGGGCTTATTGTTTTGGCGTGGTAATCATGAGATTCTCGTTGGGGGAACGATAATTCGTCTGGGATCTCAGTTTCTTCTCCAGATTATACGGATCGGAATAATACTGTATCTGCTGGCTCAAATCCTGATTATCGTTGATCAGGGCTTCCGTTTCTGAGCTTATCCTCTGAAAATCGCCGCTCAGCGCCACCTCGCTGGTGTAGGCGCGGTAAAGCTGAAAGACTACGAATCCGGTGGCAACGAGAAGAACCGCATATATCCATAAACGGCGCATGCTTTTATTTTAACCTCAAGCTGCAAGTTCCTCAAACGAATCAGCGCTTAAGCAACTCGCGGAAGATCTCGACCGGTATCTCGACGCGCCCGCGCTCTTTGAGCCTTGCTTTGCCGCGCTGCTGTTTCTTCCACAGCTTCATCTTCCGGGTCCTATCGCCACTGTTCTTCCCGAAATTACCCAGTTCCTTTCTCATAGCCGGGATTGTCTCACGGGCGATAATCCTGCCGGAAGCAGAAGCCTGGAGCGCCTGGGAGAATTGCTGGCGGGGTAGAAGATTCTTCAGCCGCTCGACCATACTTCTTCCCTCGTATTCCAGGTCTCCTTTATGAATTATACGGCTAAGACCGGGGACCGTCTCCCCCGCCACAAGTATATCCATCCTGGTCAGTTCGGCTGCTTCATAGCCCGATAATTCATAGCTGAATGAGGCAAAGCCCTGCGAGACGGATTTAAGTTTGTCGTCGAAGTCCAGGATCAACTCGGCCAGGGGCAATTTTGCTGTTATCAGCGTGTTCATGCCCCTGGTCTCGGTATTAACGTTATAAATCCTGAAATGGTCTTTCAGAGCAAGGACGTTGCCCAGGAACCTGAATGGAACTAGGATAGTAAGCCTGGTGATCGGCTCCCAAGCCTCGACATAATCGGCAGGGAAATCCCTGGGTTTCTCAATCACAACCTCCTCCCCCGGCCTTAATTTGACTCGGTAGGCAACCGACGGAAAACTGTTGACCACGGCCAAGTCGAATTCGCGCTCCAGTCTCTGTACTATTATTTCGAAGTGCAATCTACCCAGAAACCCGCATTGAAAACCTCTGCCAAGGACCTCGCTGTTATCTATGGATATAGAAAAGGATGAGTCGCGCAGGCGCAGTTTATGCAGGGCTACTTTCAGATCGTCGAAGTCATCGCTTTCGCGCGGATACAGGGATACAAAAACGACGGGCGAGGGCAACTTAAAACCGGGTAGGGCGTTGTCACCTATGGTGTCCCCTATGCGTATTGCATCGGGGTCTTTTATGCCCGTCGCTATGAAACCTATGTCGCCGGACACCAACTCGTCGGTCGCCTTCAGTTCCGGGATGAAATAGCCGACCTCCTTTATCTCGAAATCACGGCTGAATGCCTGTAACGCCGACGTATCTCCACCCTTGAATCTGCCTGAGAAGATTCTGACGAAGGCGACCACCCCCTTGTGGTCGTCGTATAGCGAGCTGAAGATGAGAGCGGATTCCCCCGGACCCTCTTTTGGGGACGGGACTTTCTTAACGATCGCATCCAGCAACTCCGGCACGCCCTCACCGGTCTTTCCGGAAACGCGGTATATCTCATCCACACCGACCCTTAGTAGATCCGCCAACTCCTTGGCAAGTTCGTCCTGGCCAGGCGGATTCATGTCTATCTTGTTCAGCGCGCCTATAACGACCAGACCCTCCGATCTGGCCCGTTCAAGGTTCGCTAGAGTCTGAGCCTGGATGCCCTGAGTGGCATCGACCAAGAGAATTGCGCCTTCAACGGCTTTAAGGGCTCTGGATACCTCATAAGAGAAATCGCTATGCCCCGGCGTGTCGATCAGGTTCAGCACCGTATCCTTGTAATGCATCCTGACCGGAGCCATCTTGATGGTGATTCCCCGCTCGCGCTCAAGCTCGAGCTGATCCAGATATTGGGCTTTCATCCTATGCGGGGATACCGTCCCGGTTATCTCCAGGAAACGGTCGGCTAAGGTGGACTTGCCGTGGTCTATATGCGCTATTATCACAAAGTTACGAACCATTCTTTATCAAGTTGAGGTTAAGTATAGTCCGGCCCGGAAGGCTGTTGGAACTATACAGCCATATAGTATCGGCAGCCTGTTGCCATTGCCAACCCTGGGGCGTCTGCACGCTGTAAATTATACTGGCTCTCTCGCCAGGCTGGCGCTCAATCACAAACTGGTAGTTCTCTCCATCGGTAAGGGGTATCGGCGGGCTGTCGTAAGTTACGGAGACGTTGTCCGTGGAGCCAGGCAGTAACGTAAGCCAGAATCCGAATATGGTATGACCGGGGATGTTGTAAGTCTCGGCCAGCGTATTCGGATCGACCTGCCGTGTCGCTTCCACGCTAGATACATTAGGGTCCTCGACATACCCAGGCAGCTTATAGTCAGCCGCGGGACTGATGTTATCGCGGGTGCTGCCTATGACGCTCACCAACTTCGACCCGCTGGGAACCATGACTTGGAAATATTCTTGGTTTATGTAAGTATTCTGATTTTGTCTGGTTATGCTGAGATCGTTCTGGATCGTACCATCCAGTTGGATATTGGAGTGTAGGCTCAACGAATCTGGTTCCCTGTTACCACTGCCTATATCGGTATGGACAACCGCCAGATAATCGCCCACGAACCCCGAATTTAGGGCGTATGTCTCTCCGCCTAAGTCATACTGGCTGACAAAATTCTCCAGCTTGCTGTCGGTAAAGTAGAATCTTATGTCGCGGTTGGCGATCCATTGCGATGCATCGGTACTCAGATTGCTCTTTTCGTCATCGCTAAGATTGCCGACGCGATTGATCAGCGATGGGATAAACTGGTTCAAGAATTGGGTCCATCCTGATTGGTTTATCTGCTGCTGTAAATTCACTGCAGTAACGCTGCGCTTGTCGGTCAATTGAACCGGCCCCAACGTATCGATCAGATCCTGTATGACCCGGGAAGACACTGCGACCACGCCGGAATATTGCTCCGGGCTGCCCTGGGCGGCATCCGCGTTCTCTATCCTGGACACAATCTCGCTGGCGGATGTAGGGAAGTTGAAGAACCAGTCGGAGTCCCTTAGTTTCCACGTAGTTTCTACCGTCTGCAGTTGCAGCGGCGGCACGAACTTCTGGTCATATTGCTGGAGTGTGTCTATGTTTTTTACCGATATGCTTATCAGGCTGCCGTCACTGATCGCAACGTCGGCATAGGCCATAATTTTCCCTCCGCCAGGTCTTTCTACATCGGTATTCTCGAATAGCAGTAGAATATGTGAATCCTTCTGGCTCAACAGCGATATCAGTGAATCCAGAGCGTCGGTATCGCGCTGTAAGTCGGTTCCGGTGAAGAAATAGTCCGATGCGACATTCGGTGCGATCGCGTTGAATTCGGCGGCGATGTTGCGTATGGAACTCCCAAGAACGTTTATGTTCTTGAGGTTCGAGTCTATATCATTGAGCTCTGACAGCAGAGTGCTTCCTCCTCCGTTAAAGAACGAGGGCAGGCCGCTTATGCCCAGTCTGGCCACATACACTTCGGTTTCAATCATCAGACCCGACAGCCGCTCCATATCTACAAACCCCGTGGGTATGTCCTTCAGGAGAGGCAGCGCCTTTAGCAAATTCATCCCATATTGAGACTGACTATCCCCCTGGCCGATTCCTTGCTGGACGTGGCTGCCAAAGGGGTTATGAACCATGTCGTTGAGGCCGCCGAAGAGCGTATCCGTCGACACGGTCGCTTCGTTTCTTAGCACTAATAGATATCCCACAAAAGCGGCCAGGATGACTATAACCGCAGCCACTATGGCAGCGAATATCTTTACGCCGCGATCGGAACGCGGGATGTGTATATCCGAAAGGTCAGTACTTCGCGACCGTTTGCCTTTTAGCCAGCCAGCCTCTCCGCGCTTGCGAATATCAGACATACTGGCTTTCCTGTTTTTATCCGAGGCCATCTTCCTGTAAGAATAAGTAACTGCATTATAAGGCTTGTGATATATAAGCGAAACGGATAATTTTTCTTCTGATGAACCGCTATTTCCATCGGCTGTGAACT
>CAZWFV010000023.1:0-5778 GCA_964633405.1 uncultured Candidatus Saccharibacteria bacterium | reverse complement strand
GTCTTACTCCCCTCGACAGCCCGATTGATGTTGTCGGTGGGGACGTTTGCTGCCCTGGCCGTTTCGATTGCCGTACGTAGTCTCGGATTGAAGTCCGGATTCGGTTCGCTGCGCGCGGCTGCCCGTACCGCCTTAAGCAGTTTTGAAAAAAGCTCGCCGCGTTTTTTGTCGGTAGCTCCTTTCTTGTGCTTTATCTGCGTCCACTTTGAATGGCCGGACATCGTTTTATTTTGCTTTTTGGTATACTTCCGCCCTATTATAGACGAGATGACAGCCTCCGTGGAAGCGGGCCGCCGCGATGAATTTAAGATCGAACAGTGGGATAAAATCCCCCTTGCCGAAGCCGCCAAACGCCTAGAGGAAGCGATCAAAAATACAGCCTCTACGACAGAGATAGCCAACGTTATTTTTTCTTCAGCCGCCGCGCTGAAGGCATCTGACATTCACCTGGAAACAGAGAGGGACCAAGTCCTGCTCCGCTTCAGATTGGACGGCGTGCTCTATGATGTGACCCGATTCGATCGTAAGGTATACGATTCCTTGCTCAATCGCATCAAGCTCGTATCCGGGCTGAAGCTTAATGTAATCAGCACGCCACAAGACGGCCGTTTTACTATACGGCGCGACGGAAGCGGCGACATCGAGGTCAGAGTTTCCACTATACCCTCGGAGTACGGCGAGACCGCTGTGCTTCGTTTGTTGGACCCCAGTGCCGTGGCTCTGAAGTTGTCGGATCTGGGTTTGAGGGCGGACGATAAGGCGATTGCCGACCAGGAGCTTAAGAAACCCAACGGCATGGTTTTGGTCACCGGTCCCACCGGCAGCGGGAAGACGACGACCCTGTACGCCTTCCTTAAGGAGGTACATAACTCCGAATTGAAATCCATAACCATCGAAGACCCGATCGAGTACCACTTGGCGGGTATAGAACAGACACAGGTCGATTCGGAAAGAGACTACACCTTCGCAGCTGGGCTGCGCTCCATCCTCCGACAGGATCCAGATATTATATTGGTCGGAGAGATCCGCGACCTGGAAACGGCCGAAACCGCAATTCACGCCGCGCTGACTGGGCATGTTGTATTCTCGACGCTGCACACCAACGACGCCGTGGGAGCGATCCCCAGGTTGATCGATATGGGAGTCAAGCTTTCCACTATCGGACCAGCTCTGAATTTGGTGGTGGCCCAGAGACTGGTTCGCAGATTGTGCGATTCGTGCAAAACAGAGATTAGTATTGAAGGGCCGCTTAAGTCGAATATCGAAAAATTTATATCCAGCTTGCCAGCCAGAGTCCCTAAAGGCGATATTAAAATAAAAATATACAGCCCCAAGGGCTGCGACAAATGCAACAACGGCTATGCTGGCAGGGTGGGCGTTTTTGAGTTGCTCCAGGCCGACGATGAACTGGAGAGGGTGATCGCCAGCGAATCGACCGAGGAGGCCATACGCAAGTTCGCAAAAAAGAGAGGGATGGTCGGACTACAGGCCGATGGCATACTTAAAGCGCTCGCTGGCGTTACAACCCTGGATGAGGTAGAACGTATAACGGGACCCATCGAGTGGACCTACTGACCGAATCTACGCGAACAACAAAAAAAGACGTAGGTCTGCGGGCACTTGCTTGGGGAAGCGTTCTTCCCGAATTAACGGAAAGAATTTAGAATTTATCTTGGGGATGGGTTCAGCCTTAGCCAAACCGTCCTTGGCCTTGATAAAATCGCTGCCCGCAGGCCTACGCCTTCTTTATTGATTGTTAAACACTATTCTTATACCATAATAGAAGTAGTTTGTCAATATGCCGCAGAAACCAAAGCAAAAACCCGTTGACAGCCCTGAAGAGGATCAGAGCATAGACACCTTGCTTAGGCCGACCACTTGGTCCGAGTATATCGGTCAGGATCACCTCAAAAAGAACCTTTGGGTTATCATCGAGGCTGCACGTAAACGCGGCGAGCCCGTCGACCATTTGTTGTTTTACGGGCAGGCGGGATTGGGCAAGACAACTCTGGCCAGATTGGTCGCGCGCGAAATGGCCGCTCCCCTGAAGACCACATCCGGTCCGGCTATAGAAAAGACCGGCGACCTCGCTGCAGTACTCTCCAACCTCGAACCCAACAACATACTTTTCATCGACGAAGCTCATCGACTTAATCGGATGATTGAAGAGGTTCTCTATCCGGCGATGGAGTCGCGCAAACTGCACATCGTCATCGGCAAGGGTGCGGGAGCGCGGACGGTCTCCATAGACCTGCCTCCATTTACCCTGATCGCCGCGACCACCCGCGTAAATCTGCTTTCAGAACCCCTCCGCTCCAGGTTCGGCGCGATATTCCGCTTGGATTACTATGACGACAAGGATATCGAATTGATTTTGGGACGTTCGGCCAAAATCCTGGGGGTGACCATGACCCCTGGGGCCATAGAGATACTGGCCAAAGCTGCGCGCTTTACCCCACGCGTCGCTAACCGTCTTCTGAAACGCGCCAGAGATTACATCCAGGTCAAGAAGAAAGCCGTCATAGACGACGAGGCTGCTAGACAAACCCTGGAGATGCTGGATATAGACAAATTCGGGCTGGAAAACCACGACAGGCAACTACTCTCAATTATCATAGACAAATTCAAGGGCGGTCCGGTCGGCGTGGCAACCATCGCCGCCGCGCTCAATGAGGATCGCGGGGCGATAGAGGATGTCTATGAGCCATACCTGCTCAAGCTCGGTTTCATCCGCAGGACTCCAGCCGGTAGGGTCGCTGAGTCGTCAGCCTACGAGCATATGGGCCGCAAACCCCAGGGCGAGCTGCTCTAGGATTGAGTTGGGAATGAGGGCTACTGAAATCAGCGTTGGAAGCCCCCGACAGACGGCCGCCGTAGCCAAAGTATTGGCTGGCGAGCTGCTGCGGACCAAGCCCTCAAAAAAAGCCGTGGTTATCGGGTTATCCGGCGACCTCGGTACGGGCAAAACGACTTTCGTTAAGGCTTTCGTGCGCGGGTTTGGGGTGAGGCGGAAGGTCATAAGCCCGACCTTCATTCTGATGCGCAACTTCTCCGTCAGAGGGGCGTATAAGAGGATCTACCATGTCGACGCCTATAGAATAGGAGCCAACGATTTAAGACGATTGGGGCTGAAGGACGCTATGGGCAATCCGCACAATATAGTTATTATAGAGTGGGCCGAACGGGTCAAAAGACTGTTGCCTAAGGGCTCGCTCCTGATAAATATTAAACACGGCAGACACAGCAATGAACGACACCTTACTTTTAATAGACGCTAACTCCTTAATACATCGTGCCTTCCACGCCCTGCCCCCTTTGACTGCGCCGGACGGCACCCCATCGGGGGCAATATACGGAGTAGCCAGCATCCTCATAAAGATCTTTAAAGAGGGACCGACCGGAGAAGGTACGGTCGGTTATATAGCCGCGGCCTTCGATCGCCCCGAACCCACCTTTCGCGAGGGTGAGTACAAAGAATATAAGATAACACGCGCTCCGACCGTACCCGAATTGATTTCCCAACTGATCGAGTGCAAGGAGTTATTCAGGGTCATGGGCATAAAGACGTTCGACTCCCCGGGCTGGGAGGCCGATGATGTGGTGTTTACTCTGGCCAACAAGTTCAGCAAGGAAGGTCTGAAGATATTCATATTGTCCGGAGACAGAGATCTGCTACAGGCTGTCGACGACAAGAGGGTACAGGTGATAATGCCGCAGCGGGGCATATCGGATATCATGATTTACGACGACGTGGCCGTTATGGGTAAGTTCGGCATATCGCCGAAACAGATGGCAGATTATAAAGGACTGGTCGGTGACACCTCGGACAATATCCCAGGCGTTCCGGGCATAGGTCCGAAAACGGCTGTGAACCTGATCGGAGAACACAAGTCTCTGGACAAGCTCTATCAAGAGGTCGACGGCGTAGGCCTGACCAACTCTAAATTACAGGAAAAACTTAAATTTTATCGGCAGCAAGCCTTCTTGTCTAGGAAGTTGGCGACCCTGGGAGGCGACGTTCCCCTAGATGTGTCCGCCAGCCAGTTGAAGTTCAGCCTGCCCCCATATGATAAAGTGGCTGAGTATTTTAATAAGTTCGGATTTAAAACCCTTCTGGAACGATTCCAAAAGTACTCATCCGACTAGAGGTTAATGCCATATAAGCCAAACTGACTTATAATTCCAGTTATGAAGCCCAGATCGTTAGAGGACAAACGATTCTACTTATTACTTCCGGAGATGCGATCGCTTTGGGCGTATGTGGTCATAGCAATCTTAATATTGGTCACCGATTTCATATACATACCCCTCTTATGGGCACTGGCCAATCTGGCGGTTCTGGTTATCCTCGGATTAATAGTCTTCCAGAATGACCTTGGGCTGATAAAATCTAACCTGGAAGCCAACTCCTCGGCCCGTAGAATAGAGAGTATTATCTTCAATCTAGCCGACGGCATCATTGCCTACGATAACAACTTCAAGATAAATGTGTTTAACCCGGCCGCCGGGGCGATCTTCGACCTGAAGGCCAAGGATTTGATTGGGCGCACAATCGGTCCGGAAAAAGCTCAGGATCCCGACCTGCGCTTGCTTACCCAGGTTATGTTTCCCTCGCTGGCCCCGATCGTTCAGAGGAAATCTGAGTCGGGAACCTACCCGCAAGTTGTGGATTTATCCTTCACCGATCCGGAGATGGAGCTCAGAGTCTCTACCGATCGCATAACCGACACCGGCGGCACGGTGATAGGCTTCGTTAAGATAGTCCACAACCGCACACGCGAGATAGAAATATACCGTTCCAAATCTGAGTTTGTGACCGTCGCCGCACATCAACTAAGGACTCCTTTGACGGCGGTGCACTGGACGTTCGAGACCCTCAGTTCTTCCGCGAATGTTGCCGCCGCAGACAAGGAGCTTGTGTCAAACGGCCTGATTCTATCGAATAAACTCCTCAAGATCGTGAACGACCTACTGGATACGTCTAAGATAGAAGAGGGCCGCTTCGGCTATAACTTCGCCAACGTCAATCTGGTAGATTTTGTAGCCAATATTCTGGAGAACGCGAATCCCATAGCCAAGCAGTATGGGGTAAACCTCTACTTCGACCGCGGGCCGGAGCCGTCAATCTCAGTCTCCATAGACGCGTCAAAACTCGGCTTGGCCGTTTCTAATCTGATAGACAACGCCATTAAATATAACGTTAAAAACGGCTCTGTTACAGTCAGAATCAAGCGGGTCACCGGTCAGCCCTATATGCAGGTTGATATAGAGGATACCGGTATCGGCATACCCGAAGAGGCTATGGACAAACTTTTCACCAAGTTCTTCCGCGCTGATAACGTAATGAAGTTTCAGACGGAAGGAACCGGTCTGGGTTTGTACATCAGCAAGAACGTCGTTGAGCGTCACGGCGGCGCCATCAGCGCCGAATCTACCCTAGATAGGGGTAGTACGTTCTCTTTCACGATCCCGACCGATCCAAAATTAATCCCTCCGACAGAAGTCTCAGCGGCAGAAACAATATGATCATATTTTTGGCCGGCCCGGACTCTTACCGCCGCTCCCTAAAGGAGCATGAAATAATCGAGGCATATCGTAAGAAGCACGGTTCTATCTCCGATGACAGGTTTGATTTCAGTGGCGAATCCAGATTCGAGGATCTTACCAACTTCCTTGCCAGCACCTCGATGTTTGAGACCCACAAGCTAGCCGTTTTGGAATCCATATCTAAGGCGCCGCCCGCAAAAATAGTTAAGCTTTTGAGGCAATATCTGGAAG
>CAZWFV010000022.1:0-5848 GCA_964633405.1 uncultured Candidatus Saccharibacteria bacterium | reverse complement strand
ATGTCGTGCGGCCCCCTCGACCAACCTGTAATCCTCCGGGAAGAAATACTGGGATATCTTGAATATGGCGTAGGTCATGAACGGTGCCGCAAGCACGTCTATCGAGTAATGTATGTGGGCAAGTATAACCGAGACGGCGAATACCACGGCCATAATTATATAAACGTATCTCCACGATTTCTTGTCCCACAGAATGAGGGCCATAAGGAAAGTCAGTCCCACGTGGCCGGAGAAGAAGAAACCGCCCTCCAGACCCAGACCGGTATAGATCCTGTCGGCAAAGCCGGTCGGGTCGGGGCCGGCCTGTCCGGGATAGATGCCCAGGTGGGTCACCGATATGAACACCGCCCGCGTGGCTATGAATATGGCGGCCGATTTAAGCGTGAATATAAGGTATGAGGGTTTGTAAAGTATGAAAATGAGGGTGAATACGATGGCGGTCAGGGCGCCCTCTACTATTATCGCGTTCAGATTGAAGACCGGCAGATTGTCGAGGAACAGGTCGTGTACCGCGGTGCTGGCCACCCGGCTCGAGTAGGCTGACGCGTAGAATTGGAAAATAATCGCCAAAGCAAAGATAAATATACCGACCATCAACGACCTTCTCCTTTCTTTGGTGAAAAATTCGAGATATTTCATTGCTTCGCCTGCGATTCCTGCCGTAGACAGACCGCTTACCATTATAAATCGATTATTTTTGCCTGGCATAGCGCGATAATTAACAGGCCAGTTGTTGTGCCGGGTGTGTAAGGGGGTTAAAATAGATTCCGTATAAATTCTTTTAAGCGATCTATGACTAAATACATCTTCGTGGTAGGAGGGGTTATCTCTGGCGTTGGTAAAGGGGTAGCCTCAGCATCGATTGGTAAGATCCTCCAAGCCAGGGGCTGCCGGGTCACCGCCCTAAAGATTGACCCCTACGTCAACGTAGATGCAGGCACAATGAACCCCACCGAACACGGTGAGGTTTTTGTTTTGGACGATGGGACGGAGTGCGACCAAGACATGGGCAACTACGAACGGTTCCTGGACACGGATTTCTCCAAAGACAACTACATGACTACGGGCAGCGTGTATCTAAGCGTGATCCAGAGAGAGCGCAATCTCGAATACGGGGGAAGATGCGTCGAGGTGGTTCCCGACATACCCCTGGAGGTGATCAGAAGGATAAAAAACGCCGGCAGGAAGAGTAAGGCCGACGTCGTCATAGTGGAGATCGGCGGTACGGCGGGAGAGTATCAGAACATACTTTTTCTGGAGGCGATACGCATACTTAAAGTGAAGCAGCCCAAGGACGTGCTGCTTGTCCTGGTCAGTCTGATCCCGGCTCTTTCTGCCGGCGGGACGGAACTAAAGACAAAACCCACCCAATATGCCGCACGCACCCTTAACGCGGCCGGCTTGCAGGTCGACCTAATCATGGGCCGCGCGCCGATACCTTTAGACAGCAAGCGCCGCGAGAAAATCTCCTTCGTGTGCGGCCTAACCTCGAAGAACGATGTCATTTCCGCGCCCAACGTGGACAGCGTGTACGAGGTGCCGCTGAACTTCGAGAAGGGCCGTTTGGGCGACCGGCTGTTCGATAAGCTGGGCATAAGACCCAGAAAGCGCGACCTCAAGGAATGGCGGCGGATGGTTCAGAGAGCCAGACGGGCCAAGGGAGAGATCAGGATCGGAATCGTGGGCAAGTACTTCGGCAGCGGCAACTTCGTCCTGGAGGACTCATATATCTCGGTTATAGAGGCCATCAAGCATGCGGCGGGCGAGGTCAACCGCAGAGCGGTGATCCAATGGCTCAATTCAGAACAGTTCGAGAAAAAACCATCTTCGCTCAAGGAACTACTGGATTACGACGGGATCATTGTGCCCGGCGGTTTCGGCAGCCGCGGTATAGAGGGCAAGATCGCCGCCATATATTTCTGCCGGGAAAACAAGATACCCTATTTCGGGCTGTGTTACGGCATGCAGCTGGCCATAGTTGAATTCGCCCGGCACGCCGCCGGCATGAAGGGGGCGAACACGACCGAGATAAATCCCAAGACGGCCTACCCGGTCATCGACATTATGCCGGAGCAGAAAGAGAACATAAAAGATAAACGCTATGGCGCGACAATGCGCCTAGGAGCCTGCCCGGCGACGTTGCTGCCTGGAACTATAGCAGCCGAGGCCTACGCTGCGCGGAAAATATCCGAGAGGCACCGCCACCGCTACGAGGTCAGCCCAGAATATATAGGCAGGTTGGAGAAGAAGGGGATGATATTCTCTGGCGTTTCTCCGGACAGGAGGTTAATGGAGATAATGGAATTACCCCGGACGAAACACCCCTTCTTCCTCGGTACCCAATTCCACCCCGAATTGAAGTCGCGTCCGCTCAGACCTCACCCTCTCTTCGTTAGATTTGCGGCCGCGGCCAGAGCAAGATCTGCTGGCCGCCGAGAGAAACAGGAAATATAAAATGCGCCCAAGGCGCATTTTATATCGGTTAGGTTCGGACCGTCTCTTACGGCGAGGTCGTCGCGCTGCTGGTGGAAGCTGAATTAGTCGAAGTGGCGCTGGCGCCGTTGCCGATGCCCTCGATGGCTCTTATGATCACCCCTACATCCTTGCGGGCAGCGATGAGGTCGTGCTGGGCGTTGATGAGTTTTGACCGCGCGTCCTTGAGTGCCGCCGTGTTGGAGTGCATCTGAGTCTGGTTGCCTTTGTCCGGTTGCAGATTTACCACTTCGCTGATTGCCGCTTGGGCCTGAGTGTTTGCGTCAGCCGTTTTGGAATTCAGGTCGGCCAGGGTCGATAGGGCAGCGCTCATATCAGCCCCTGAGGACTGAGCCTGGGAGATGCGCGCCTGGAGCAATTTCCTTCCTAATCTCTTCTAGGTCAGCCATGGCTTAAATTCTACCATAGACGGGATGTATTTTCCGTGCATACACTGGACACTCTCTGCTTAATGTTTGCCGGCGGACTTATCCAGCCGGCTGTTCCAGTACATGACCTCGATTCTCCTCCTTGGTCTTGTACCCGACCGGCCGAATGTCCAGTGATGGGTTACCGGATAACCCTTCTTGGAACTGTTGCTCACGGCTTTATTGCCCCCGACATAGAAGCCGATGTGTCTATGGCTCTCGCCACTCGCTCTGAAGGTCTTGGTTTCCCAGATCAGTACGCAGCCCACCCTGGGTCGGCTGATTGGCATCCAGCCGGACTTGACCATATCTTCCATCGTACCTTTTACGGTAGTGTGCGTCGCAGAGATCAGTTTGAGCAGTAACAGAATCGATGAGACGTACATCGCGCAGGACAGATTACCGTCTCGCAGAACGTCGCGTTTTCTGCCGCCGATCACGAAGAAGGCGTTGCGAAACAGTCTGGAACCGACACTGTTGCGGACCAGGGCTAGATAGGTATCCAGGCGGTCGGCGATTGCGGTGCTTCTGGGCATTTGTTTTGAGTGGCGTTACCTCCTGCCTAAAGGATAGCAACAATCCTCCGGAATAAAATGGCTGGGATTATAATATAAGTTGTGATCAAGAAGATCCAAGGTAAATACGTGGTGTTGTCCGAGACGACCGGCAGGCGATTCGGCTCTTACCGAACCAAAAAAGACGCCCTGAAGCGGTTGAGGCAAATAGAATTTTTCAAACATCTTAAAGGAAGAAGGGTCAGGTGACCCGGCCCTTCCTCCTCTTCATTATCAGGTGATATATCACACCTGAGATCAATACGATGGCGATGCTGCCGGCGATATCGACGGCATGATGCACGCCCGCGTAGATTCGCGCCGAGCCGATCAGGAGCGCAAACGCCCAGAGCACGGCACTCAGCTTCCTGTTATAGAACCAGACGATGGTAGCCGCCGCTCCGATCAGGAGCACGTGGTCGGAAGGAAATCCGTTGTCCGCCGCGTGGGCGAAGAGGGGAGCGAAGTGACCGACGACGAACGGACGCGAGTCATAATAAAAGAGGGCCGCGATCCGTGAGATCAGATAGGACAGCGGCGCTACAATGACGGCGCAGATGGCCATACTCTTACGGATAGCACCCGGCTGGGTCAGGAAATAGATCACGGCTACAGCCAGGGCGACAAGATAGAGATACTGGGCGGAGAATATAACTATGGAATCCATTGCTACACATTATATAATAGGGGCATGTGGCCTCAACTGAAGAGTTATCTGCTTTATTTCCTGGTCGGCGGCATATTCACTACTCTTATCGTCGTGCTTGAGGAAAACGGTTCAAGGCTCCTCTCCGGATTTGCCACTCTTATACCGGTCTTTACCCTGGTGGCATACATATTCATAGGCGAATCGCGCGGCGGTGGAGCCGTCGGCCAACATGCCTGGTTCGTGCTGACCGGCACAATCGTCTCCTGGGTTCCCTACATGATCATCGTCGCCTATCTTGCGCCCCGTGTCGGGTCAAGGCTGGCTATCGGCGCCGGCCTAGCCAGTTTCTTCATGCTGGCGTTGATATATTTAGCCATCGTATACCACTACCGCCTCTTCGGCGAATCATAATCAACAGCTCCACCGGCGTTAAGACCATGGTTATAGCGGACCTAAGGCCGCCGTTAGTGAACAACTCCCTTGTGATTAAGGGGATAAAACAGTTAGTATTAGAGATAATCGCCTACCAAGATAGATGTTAATTTACGATGTAATACCGCCGATAAAGCGACAGGTAAAGATAGCGGAAAAGGAGATTAAGTGGCACTACAACGCGCTTAAACTCTTCATCAAGACCTCGCAGTATGGCCTGGCCATAGTCATAGGTTCAATCGCTGTCGTTATAGCCGTGCCGATCATAGCCGTCGCCGACTCCCCGCATATAAACACCGTAAAGTTCATGCCCACGGTGATAAGCGGCGAGCTTTTACCTTCGCCGGGAGGGCAGATATCAACCACCACAACCGTGTCGCCCACGAACTGGTATGATGCGGTAAACGTAAAGACGATAGATCTGGGCGGCAGCGCCCAAGTCAGCGATTTCAACGTCGACAACTCGGCCTTTACCTACCCCTTGCCCCAAGCCAGCCCGTCGACGATCCCATCCACGGTTACAACAACAATCGCATCGTCTTCGAATAATAATAATATTGCTACCTCCACCGATACTATCCCCGCGACCATAACTCCTTCTAACCCCCCTTCATCATCAGACGTTCCCACTGCGGCCCCTTCGTCCGGAGGCTCGGCTTCGACAACCCCAACTGCTCCCGCACAAACCTCTTCCACGACTCCGCAGCCTGCCGGAAGCACGACTACGTCGACCGGCAGCTCAACCTCGCGACTTAGGTCCAATTCCTTTCTGTCGGAGGTGACAAGAATATTTAGCGGACTGGTACAAGTAGCCTTGGCCCAGACCGCAGATAGCACCACTCCTACCCTAACTCCATCAACGACCCCACCCCTCTCCTCCGTGACCGACAACAATGCCGCAGCTTCCGCCTCTACCACCTCGCAGTCAACACCCCAGACCGATACTTCCTACAGCGGCGCCGCCAGTGGGGGGCAGACGCCAACGACCACAACCACCCCCAACAATCCTCCTGCCACACAAACTTCTCCTGCGACTCCGCCAGGTAGTACGACCACCACCTCCACTCCGACCCAACCCAGTCCGGGTGCGACCCTCCCGACCATCGACAGCGGTACCGGCGGCTCTACGAGCACGACCAGCCCGATCGGCAACATATACGATACGCGGAAGGTGCTGGTGGTTTCCGGCTTCCAGCCGGATCAGCCGAGGAGCGCCACCTCATCCGTGCAGAGCGTGAACCTGAAGATATCCATAGCCATAATGGGCCGGGCCGGAGAGAACGACGAGTTGCTGGTCGGTTACAGCGACGGCG
>CAZWFV010000021.1:0-7271 GCA_964633405.1 uncultured Candidatus Saccharibacteria bacterium | reverse complement strand
ATAGATCCGACATATTTATAAGTATATGCTTATATACTTATGCGTGTCAAGAGGATTGGGTAATGTGCAAGGACATTTGGCACATTACCAAAAACGATTGACAACATCTCAATTTAGTTGTATCTTCTAGTCCAACCTGAGGGCTGGGACTCTCGGCGACACGAAAGGTCGACTGAGCGGTCCCCAACAGGAACGCTCTTTAAAAGTAACAGGCACCCGGAGAAACCTCGCAAGAGGCATAATCCTGGATGCTAATTTTATGAAGGTAGTTAATATAGTCTTCGGCGTGCTGATCGCGCTGTTCGCGTTCTTCGTCCCCGGCTGGGCTTCCATGGTGGTTGCCGCTGCCGCCATACTGGCCTTTCTCTTCTCGTTGGGCCTCGCATTCGACTCTATGGAGAGCGAGAACGTATGGATACACGTATTGAACGTTATCCTGGCGGCGGTTGTTCTGGTGGCGTTGTTCGCGGGCGTAGGTACCGGTTCATATTGGTTGGTCGTTCCTGGTATACTGGTCGCGATCCTCGCCATCGCATCGTTGTTCTAAGATAGCGAGACGCATGACTATAAAATATCCCACACTGATGTGGGATATTTTGTTGCCCGCTATTAAAACTAATCTATCCTCGGGCTATATATGCGGGGGCATTAGGAATCGAACCCAAGTTCGCGGTTTTGGAGACCGCCGTCCTACCACTGAACGATGCCCCCACGCGGCAATATTATTATATTAAAGTCTATCTTTATGCAATCGTACCAATCTATACCTCGATTTTTGTGAATAGATAGCTTCCTATACCGAGGATGACGGCGGTCACTATAACCAGAACGGCGATATCAAGCGCCAAGCCGAAATAAGCCGCATTCGTAAGCAATGCGCGGAACGAATCAATGCCGTATGACAGGGGATCGATTATAGTCAGGTCGGCTAGGATCGTGGGTAAGCCGTTTAAGGGAAAAAGCGCTCCGGACAGGAAGAAGAGGGGCATGACCAGGAAGTTCATGATCAATTGGAAGCCCTGCATATCCTCAAGCGGAGAGGCTATGGCTGTGCCGAGCGCCGTGAACAGCAGGGCGACGAGAAGCATAAAAATGACGGATATCGGTACTAGTGCCCAGCTGTATGGGTGGAAACCGAATAAGGCGGCGATGGCGAATACGATTATACCCTGGAAGGTTGCGACGGTGGCACCGCCCAGCGTGCGGCCGATCATGATGTTCAGACGCGATACCGGCGCAACCAACGTTTCCTTAAGAAACCCAAACTGTCTGTCCCAGATAAGATCTATACCGGAGAATACCGCCGTGAAGATTATAGCCATGCCGATGATTCCCGGTCCCAGGAACTGGAAATAGTTACCTTGTCCGGCTTTCTGGAAGGCCGAACCCAGACCGTAACCCAGGGCGAGCAGGAACAGGATGGGTTGTCCCAGCGAGCCGATCATTCTCGACCTAGAGCGGAAATACCTTTTTAATTGCCGCAACCAAAGAATGTAAATGGTCTTCATGGTCTTATCTCCTCTGTCCCCGCCATAATCGCGCCCTTTGTCGGAGGTGATCAATTGGATTTCCCTCATCTTCACGGATAGTCTTTCCGGTCAAAGCAAGAAAAGCGTCTTCAAGAGAACTTTTACCAGTCTTACGTTTGAGTTCATCGGAAGTCCCTGAAGCGATTATCCGGCCGTAATCGATAATAGCGATATTTTGCGCTACGCGATCCGCCTCCTCCATATAATGCGTTGTAAAAAAAACGGTAATACCCTCGGCCTTGTTCAAATCATACAGATAACTCCACATATGATTGCGCGTCTGCGGATCCAGACCTAGCGTCGGTTCGTCCAGAAAGATTATCTTGGGATGATGTAATAGGCCTCGTGCTATTTCCAACCTGCGCTTCATGCCTCCGGAGAATTCTTTGACCAAATTGTTCCTGCGATCCCAGAGCTCGACAAAATTGAGCAGTTCTTCGATCCGTTTGCGGCGCGTGGCTTTATCTACCCCGTAGAGCACGCCATGGAACTCCATATTCTCATAGGCGGTCAGCTCATCGTCCAAACTGGGGTCTTGGAAAACTATCCCGAAAGAGCGACGGACGTCGCTTTGCTGGGTTACCGGGTCGAAACCGTTCACTCTTATCTTCCCGCTGGTGGGATGCAAGAGGGTGGTGAGCATCTTTATCGTCGTCGTCTTCCCGGCCCCATTCGGCCCCAGGAATGAGAACGTCTGGCCGGCCTTAACCGTGAATGAAACGTCGTTAACGGCCCTAAAGCCGCCAAAATCCTTCACAAGGTGTTCTACTTCAATAATATTCTCCATTAGATAATAGCTATCTTAGCATGCTAACTATTGGTTCAGCAACCAGTCGTATTATCCACACGTTCGTGTCTGGTCAAAGAAATAACATTTTTGATTAGAAACTATCGGAGCCACATGCTTAGTACATGGTTCCGAAGAAGCTCAGGGCCGGAGACAGGGTCGTTATCGTAGCCCCATCAAGATCATTAGGCATAATTTCCGCAGAATGCCGCGAAATAGCCGACAGGCGCCTTAAGGATACGGGCTTCGACCTGTCTTTCGCCGAGCACGTTTCGGAAATGGATGAATTCTCGCCTTCCTCGATAGAGTCCAGGATCGAGGACTTGCACGCGGCCTTTCGCGACCCGGAGATAAAGGGGATCTTCGCTGTAATCGGCGGGTTTAACGCCAACCAGCTGCTTCGATACATCGATTGGGACCTGATAAGGGCCAATCCCAAGGTTTTCTGCGGCTATTCCGACACGACCGTCCTGCAGAATGCGATATACACTAAGACCGGCCTGGTTACGTACTCGGCTCCGGTCTATTCCAGCTTCGGTCAAAAGTTGTACTTTGACTATACCCTGGATTATTTCAAAAAGTGCTGCATATCCGATGCTCCCTACGCTATCGAACTCAGTCCTTCTTGGAGCGACGATGCATGGTATGCGAAGCAGGATGATCGCCGTCTCATAGCCAATCCTGGCTGGGCGGCTATAAACGAAGGTGAGGCCGAGGGAACTATTCTCGGGGCTAATCTCCGCACATTCAACCTGCTGCAGGGTACGGACTATTTTCCCGATCTCAATAACTCCGTGCCTTTCCTGGAGGACGATCATATATCTGACGTCGATGTGTATGAGTTCGACCGGAATATGCAATCCCTGGTTCATCAGCCGGGATTTGACGACGTAAAGGGGCTGGTTATAGGCAGATTCCAGAACGGCAGCAAGATGTCGGAAAAGTTACTGGGAAAGATTATCACTACCAAGAAGGAGCTGGCTGGGATGCCTGTCATCTCCGGTGTGGATTTCGGGCACACCGACCCCAAAGTATCCTTTCCCATTGGTGGAATGGTGAAGATTGTGGCAAGGAAGGCGGGTTCCCGTATAGATATACTCAAACACTAGTCTGAGTCGTGCTCTTGACTAGCTTTAATAGGAACAGGCTTGATATAAACAATAAGACGGTCGTCAATGCCGAACCGAGGCAATACAGGCAGATTGAGTGTATAACCGCTACCTGCAGATAGAAAAAGAAGCATGAGGCGATCAGGCCGGCGGTTGTCACGGCTAAGATGGTTGTCGCCGCACCCCGCAGCGGCCTGTCGGAGGTATAGATATAGATGGCCAGGAACAATATCAGTAGATAATAGAGGATGCCTAGGATAGACACCGGAACTGACCATACTGTGGCATACTGGCTGGTCAATACGGTCTCACACCCCCCGCCGCTCACGGCGCAGGGAAGGGGCAGGCTTATGTAATGGTCCGCGGTCAGATAAGCCGCATCCGCGAATCCGAGGAAGCTCAGGACGGTGATTACCAGCAACGTTAGATTAAGACCCCGCGGACGCCAGGGCCTGGTCGATGTCTGATTTGAATTGATCATAATTGCTAGGGTTCGATATCTGTTTCAAATTTATGAAGAAAGTCGGCGTGTGATCGATTGAGGCGGAATTACCCCCGTTAACGTCGTTGGTCACCTTATTTGCCACCTGGGTCGAGGTGATATCCTTGTTGAATTGAGTGACATTCAGCCCGAGGGACGAGGCGTAGCCGTCGAAGAACTGGCTGACGACCTTGTCCGGTGCGGCGTTCGTCCAGTCATTCTGTTTCTGGTAGAGCGTATCGTTCATCTGCCAGTATTTGCCCTGCAGTCCGGCGGCCTCAGCGGCATAGGCGGCGACTTGGGCATCGGGATGCTGGGGTAGAGGGTAATTTCGGAATACGAAGAGGATTCTGCTGCCATATGCCGAAAGGATCTGTTGCACGACTGGATAATAATCGCCGCAGGCGGGGCACTGGAAGTCGCCGTACTCTATGAGCGACACGCTCGAGCTGGCATCGCCCTGGGTGTGGTCAGTCGAGGTTATCGCCGGAGCTGTAGTAGTTGTGAAACCGGAAGACGTCCCCGAATTTGAGGGCTGCATTATACCCAAAACGATGAGGCTGCCGGTTACCAGGATGAGGGTCACGGCGATTATCCAGATTACTGCCTTGGATTGGTTGGACATTTCTATATTGCGGCGTGACTTTAATACATTCTACCCAAAATCTTGGATTCTACCAAAGATGTAGACATTCCTTGATTACTGTCTTTGGTAGACCTCAACCGTCTCGTTCAAAACATTCAAATCTATTCCGGCCTGTTTGAATATCTGCATGGCTTCCTGGTCGGCGTGGTACCGTTTTTCGCAGACCACGCTTTTTATGCCTGCGGTTACGATCAATCTGGCGCAAGTGGCGCACGGCGTCATTTTTGCGTATATAGCCGCACCATTAAGAGCTATGCCCAGCTTCGCCGCCTGGGCTATGGCGTTCTGTTCGGCATGGGTGGTGCGGGTGCAGTGCTGAGTGACCGTGCCGTCTTCGTGAGCTATGCTCTTCATCTGATGGCCAACGTCATCGCAGTGGGGAAACCCGGGTGGCGAACCGGCATAACCCGTCGTCAGAATCTGTTTGTCGCGGGCGATAACACAGCCTGTACGTCCGCGGTCGCAGGTGGAACGCGAAGCCACCGTGTGCGCGATCTCTATAAAATATTCATCCCATGAGGGGCGTTTACCTGATCCCTCCATTCTACATTACCTCATTACTTGTTTTTCGCTGTTCAGCCTAAGCTACGATTGGCAATTATGACTACAGTTTAGCATGCAGATTGCCCCGCAGCCACTGACCCATCAATCCAGTCACCGGATATTGAGGAGGTTATAATCGCGCTTACGGTTTAGTGCGCACGAGAATCGTGCCGAACAGAGCGGCAAGAGCGATTGCGATTATGATAATAGTGAGTTCTATAGGAGTAGTACCGGATCGGAGTGGTACTGTCGCGGTAGACGGCTCTCCTACTGCAGACGGCGCCGTGGCAAGATTCGGGGGAAAGACGGCGAACTCGGAGAGGGAATAGAACGTGCTGCCGTCGGGCTCGTGCACCACTTTCGCCACGTAACTCCCGGATGGCGTGGATGACGGAAGAACAAAATCTGCGTCGAACGAGTCGTTACCTTGTGTCACCTCAGCCGATCCGAGCTGGAGCGTGCTCGATTCGTTCTCGATGCTTAAGAGATACATTCCGTTTTCCTTCATCCCGTCTGCGCTTATAGTAAGTGTCTGCCCCGGTGTGAGCGTGCCTGGGGTGACGGTGACCATCGGAATATTGTGCGCAAAGGCGACGGGTACCAGGGGCGCGAAGAGCGATACTTGCGTCCGTGGCGGCGCAAATCCCGTGGCTGGCATTTCCACTTTGTGGAAATTTGCCTCAAGCCCTAAGCTTATAAGGGTCACGAGGATGAGCGCGCCGTAGATCATCATTCCTTTCCTCCTGCGCGGTGAAAGATACGGACCCCTATCAATAAAAGGAGCGATCGCGAGGAGGATGAATAGTACGGCTGGTCCCCAGATAATCGCGGTAAACCCAAAGTAGTCCTCCATGCCATAGAAGGGCAGGAAGGGCCACGGCGGCTTCGCCACCTCCACGCCGTAGACGCCCGGCGTGCCCAATGGGGCAGGGAAGAGAATGGCGAGCACGCCTAGGACGGCAAAGAGGAGCAGTGCGTAACCCGTAAGCCGTTTCAGGTGCGCCGTGAAGCGGGACTCGCCTTCGCCTTCAGTAGAACGGCTCACAGCGTCAAATGTCGGTTTCTGGGAGATACCGTGCAGTTTTATGAGATAAAGATGCAATGCAAGGACGGCTAGGAAGAAGAAGACAAGGATTGTGATATGGGCGAAAAGTACGCGAGTGACCAGAGATACGCTCACCGCGAAACCAGAGGTGAACCACGTGCCGATACCGCCAAGGAGCTCCCCGACGCCGATATTGTGCGTTAGGGCCTCAACCGCTTCCTGGTCCTGCTTCAAGACGGAACCGGTGAAATAGAACCCAAGGGCGAGGGCGAAGAGTAGGAGGCCGGTAAGCCACGTGAATTCTCGAGGCTTCTTATAGCTGCCGGAAATAAACACGCGGATCAGATGAAGGAGGATAATTAGTATAAAAGCATTCGCTGCCCAGTAATGCATGCTGCGGATGAACGCACCGAAGGGTGCCTGTATCATGATGTACACAATACTTTGATAAGCAGCGGAAGGGGTGGAGGGATTGTAAAACTGTGCAAGATAGATCCCGGTTAAGGCAAGGATTACGAAGCAACCAAGTGCCGTGCCACCCAACATATAAGGCAATGAATTCGCGTACTTGGGCACGCGATAGGCAAGACGGGAAAATCCAAGGCGTTCGTCGAGCGTTTTCCAGAAGCCACCCTTATTCTGTTCGAGACGTTCCGGTTCGGCCATTGGATTAAGTATACAACGCCACGATGAATGCTGTGGCAAGTGTTATATGCACCCTAAAATTTTTCGACCCTGCCGCCGATTGCTCTACGGGTTAGGTCTCTTATTGAATTGTTTAGATAATCATAACGCTAGGAGAAATGAAGTCAAAAACGATGCTTGACTCATGGTTCTCGGATAATATGTTATCTGATGCCGATTTGTCCGGCAGGGCGGCAGCCCGCCCCTTTCATGGGAAAAGGGAGGTAGCTCTTTGCATGACCTTATGCCGCCCTTTTTCCATTGAATTATCCAAAAGTCAAACCAAAAGCGAGCCCCTTTATAAGAAGTTTTAGCGACCGACTCTCCGTGAACCAGACCAGCTTATTAAACTCCGGATGAAAACTGTCGTCTCGCTTCATGCCTTTGTCTTGATATCAAGTAATTTGTTTTTATACCTGCGGCTGATGGCTGTGTCTGAATAAGGAT
>CAZWFV010000020.1:0-7359 GCA_964633405.1 uncultured Candidatus Saccharibacteria bacterium | reverse complement strand
GAATATGATCGTGGATATAGGTGGCGGCACTACCGAGGTATCCATAATCTCTGTCGGAGGGACTGTCGTCTCGCGCAGTCTGAGAATAGCCGGCCAACGGTTAAATGAGGATATAATGCGTTTTGTCAGGGACGAATTCAAATTGCTGATCGGGGAACCGACCTCCGAAGAATTGAAAATAACCATAGGTTCGGCGGTACCCCAAGATGAGAAAATGGAAATGTCCATACGCGGTCGGGATATGGCCACCGGTTTGCCTAAAGAGGTTGTTGTCAAAAGTAGCCACGTCCGTGCGGCAATGCAAAAATCGCTTAAATCCATCATAGAGTCGGTTCGCGAGATAATTGAGGAGGCTCCCCCTGAACTTGTCGGGGATGTTCTGAAACGGGGCATTTATCTCTCCGGAGGGGGTAGTTTGCTTATGGGACTAGCCCAGTATATAGAAGGGGAGACTACGGTCAAAACTACGGTAGTCGATGACCCCCTTACCTGTGTAGTCAGAGGGCTCGGGGTTATTGTGGAGGATTTGCCGAAGTATGAGTCAATCTTATCCAACCAGCCCAAGCCGAAAGTCATAAGTATCTAAATGAGGCGAGTTTCCGCCTTGATCATAATAGCTGCCGCGGCCGTATTAATCCTAACTCACGCCCAGTCTGTGTCGCAGGATAAGTCCCTGGGCACGGCGGCCTTGGGCGCTCTGATCGGCGTACCTCCGTCGGCCAGCTCCAGTTTGGGTAACGAGCTCAATGCCCTACAGCAGGAGAATGCTTCCTTGCGGGTCCAACTATTCAATCAGAGCATATCCCAACCCGATACAGTCAAGGTCTATTCGAGTTACCCATTAAACACTAAGCAGGAAATAACGATTGCGGCCGGATCCAATCAGGGCGTGAATGAAGGAGACGTAGTCACCTGGGGCGACAACGTTCTCGTGGGGAAGGTGATAACAGTTATGAGCGACTCGAGTATAATCTCGACTATATTCGACCAGTCCTGGCAGATGGCGGTAAGAATAGGCACCGCTCAGATAGACGGATTGCTCAACGGCGGCAACTCTCCCGCGGTAACACTGATCCCAAAGGATGGCCAGATAAATCCTGGCGACATGGTCGTGACTGCAACTAAGGGATTCCCTTATGGACTGGAGGTGGGCGTAGTTAAGGATGTGAGTAATATGCCCAATAGCGTTTTCCGCGAGGCCACTCTGCAGACAGAATTCAACATCAACGACCTAAGAGATGTTACGGTTCGTCATTAATCTAGCGCTCATAATAGCCGCGGGGCTCCTTCAATTATCAACATGGTTTGTCTTCGCCGGCGTCAAACCGAATCTGGTTATGGCTCTGACCTTGGTCATAATAATAATCGACCACAACTGGTTTGAACGTCTTGCTTTTATATTAGTGGCAGAGCTTATGCTTCAGTTCGCCCCCGTTCCCGATATATACAACCTGATCTTTCTTGGATTAATGATGGTAAGCGCCTTGGTATTCGACTATCTGCGCCTGCAGCATTATTTGATACTTGGGGTGACAATTACATTAGCCACCATCTTTATAGACGTCTACGGGCGCGTCCAATGGGGCATGGTCCTAACCGAGGTCGCTTATAACTTGGTACTGGTAATACTAATATACACTGTTATAAATACGTTCTATGGCCAAAAGGTACTTAAATAACGACATCGGTCTTGATGAAACCGTTGCGGATAGCGCCTTTTCGGGCTTAGATCACAAGGAGCAGCCATTGAAATCGAGGATATTCTGGGTGGTGTTATTGCTCACTATCGCAATCACAGCCGCCATGGCCGCCCGTCTCATTGTAATGGGCACGATGGACTACTCCCACTATTCCGCCTTGGCCCAGGATAACGCCAACCAGGTTAGGCCGATTCCGGCGCCGCGAGGGGTGATAACCGATCGTTTTGGCACGCCCTTGGTCGAGAACCAGCCCATCTTCAGCGCCTATCTGGATGTGACCAGCATGATTAAGAATGGCGAGCAGGATAAGGTCTTCAGTGCCGCTAACAGCATCCTGAACATAGACCCAAGCAAGCTGGCGGCGGAGATCGCCAGCACAAACCTGGAGCAGGGAAGTGAGATACTTCTTATGCGTAACGTCAGCCGTGAGCAGCTTATTTCCCTGCAAAGTCTGAATCTATCATCAATCAGCGTTCAAAATGATTACCAACGCCTTTATCCCAATAATCCGCAGGCTTTCGCTTCGGTTGTCGGTTACGTAGGGCAGACCAGTGACAACAGTGAGGTCAGGGGACTGTCCGGTTTGGAGAACTACTACGACAGCACGCTGCGCGGAACGGACGGTCAGGTCATAACCCCCAGGAACGCATACGGCCAACTGGATGGATCGCAAATAATCGACCAACCCCAGTCGGGAAATAATATCACTACAACCATCGACGGCCCGTTCCAGGAATATTTCTACAATAGGATGCTGTCGGGGTTACAGCAGCTCAACCGAACCAAAGGCGTCGGTCTGGCCATAAACCCCACCAATGGACAGATACTGGCCATGGTCAGCTTCCCCAGTTTTGATCCTAGTAACGTGGCGGCCTCCTTGAACAATCCCGACCAGCCCCTCTTCAACCGGGCCGTGAGCGGACAGTACAGCCCCGGTTCCACTATCAAACCGCTTGATGCTACCGCGATAATGAAGGAAGGCGTGATCGACCCGACCAAGCAGATTCTATCCATAGGATACATAGACATTCCCAATCCCTATGATCCGTCACACCCCAGCAGGTTTCTGGACTGGCAACCGCAGGGCTGGGTCGACCTTTATTCCGCTTTAGCCAGGTCGAGCGACGTCTACTTCTATGAAGTCGTAGGCGGTTACCAGAACCAGCAAGGATTGGGTATCAATAAGTTGGAACAATATTGGAAGATGTTCGGCTTAGGCGAGCCGACCGGCATAGATCTGCCAGGCGAGGCGGACGGTTTCTTGCCCAATCCGACCGAATTTCAGCAAAGGACGGGACAACCCTGGCTGGTAGGCGACACATACAACGTAGCTATCGGCCAAGGCGATCTGCAGCTTACCCCATTGCAACTGGTCGACTATATCGCGGCCATAGCCAACAACGGCCCGGTTTACCAACCCCACCTTCTGCTGGATACGTCCACCCCTGTCCTGTTTGATCTATCCAATCTCTCTCCGCAATTCGCCGAAGTCCGCCAGGGCATGGAGGACGCAGTGTCCAAACCATACGGCACGGCCTATCTGCTGCATACATTGCCGTTCCAGATTGCCGCCAAGACAGGCAGCGCACAGACGAACAACAATACCAAGGTAAACGCATTATTCGTCGGTTATGCACCAGCAAAAAATCCTCAAGTAGAAGTGCTCGTTCTGATCGAAAACGCCCACGAGAGCATATTGAACGCAGTTCCGATAGCTAAGGATGTTCTATCGTGGTACTATCAGAATAGATTAGCAAAAACCCCTTAATATTTTTTGATATGACGCGCTCTGAATTTAGGCAGGACATTGTGTCTGGGGATTGGATTCTAATCGCCCCGGGGCGAAGGAGCAGACCCCAACAGTTCGTGAACAGGAATAAACCGAAGCACCCCTCCAAGAAGGGCTGTATTTTCGAGAATCCTGCTAAGGCTGGGGGAGGGTTCCCGATTATAGTCAGTCCTCCCGAAGCGCCGTTCGTGCAGGTGGTCCCGAATAAGTTTCCTGCCGTCACCTCCGACGGTACTATGCCCGCCGTCGCCAAACGGGGCCCTTTCTCCGTAATTCCGGGAGTAGGTCACCACGATCTGGTCATAACCAAATACCATGACAAGAACTTTCCGGCGCTTCTGCCGAAAGACGCCAAACTCCTTTTCGATACACTCAAACAACGCTACAAGATGCTGGCCGACGATCCATACGTGGCCTACATATCCATATTTCACAATTGGGGGCCGAACGCAGGCGCATCGATATATCATCCCCACTACCAGATAGTGACCGTACCGATAGTGCCGCCGACTATTCAGCACTCGCTGAGCGACTCGGCCAAGTATTACCGCACCCACCACCGTTGCGTGTACTGCGCCACTATTAAGTGGGAGAAGAGACGCAAGCGCGGGATAATATTTGAGAATGACGAAGCTATAGCCTTCGCTCCCTTCGCATCCCGCCGGCCCTTCGAAGTCCGCATATTTCCTAAACGGCACCTGCCGTTCTTCGAAGAAACGGGCTCGGATGTCCTGGGTCGGGTAGCCGAAGCTCTACAGGAATCCCTGAGAATGATAGAGAGAAAATTAGGTCATCCCGATTACAACTTCTTCCTGTATCCTGCTCCGACCATAGAGAAGGGGGAGAACAAGCATTACCATTGGCATATCGAGATACAACCCAAGGTCCAGGTGGAGGGAGGGTTCGAACTGAACACCGGCATAGAGATAAATATTGTCGATCCGGACATGGCGGCCAAATTCCTGCGGAAATAGGTCAATCCGGAATGTTGTTCGCGATAACTTCGGCCGTATCAGGACTTATCCTATCGGTGATCTCCGTCCTGGGTTATGCCGGCATATTCATCCTGATGATATTGGAAAGCGCCGATATACCCATCCCGTCAGAGATAGTACTGCCGTTCGCTGGTTTCCTAGTATACGCCGGGCAATTCAACGATATTATATTTGTCGCGCTTATTGCCGCATTAGGCAATCTTGCCGGCTCACTGATCAACTATTGGATAGCTTACCGCTATGAGCATCAGGCTATAGCCTTCTTGGAAAGGTGGTACCTGGCCAGCCAGGAGGAGATGACCAGGGCCTATGGTTGGTTCAAGAGACGGGGGCTGATCGCAGTATTTTTGGGAAGAATGCTGCCGGTCGTAAGGACGTTTATTTCTTTTCCTGCCGGGATGTTTAAGGTCAACCTCAAACACTTCGCCATACTCACTTTCATCGGTTCGTTTATCTGGTGTACGGCCCTTACCTATATTGGCTACGTTGCTGGATACAACTGGGTCATGTTGGAACCCTATTTCAGGCAGTTTGATTATCTCGTCGTGGCAGTGTTTGTCATCCTATTCTTACTGGAACTTAATCGCAGATTCCGCAAGAACAGGAGCTGATTTACTAATCGGAGGCTGCTAATGCTAAACTTATAAGCGATGTCTAAGAAGCTACTCGTCGCTAACTGGAAAGCTAATCCGAAGAGTCTGACTGAGGCTGTTAGGCTGGCCAGGCAGACAGACGCCCCGAACGTCGTCGTTGCCCCGCCATTCCCGTTCCTTCACAGCGTAGGAGGCGTCTTGCGCAGGTCGGCCCTTGGGGCACAGGATGTGTTTTGGTCGGATGGTCCATACACCGGCGAAGTGTCGACGAATCAGCTCAAGCGACTGGGCGTAAGGTACGTCATAATCGGCCATTCCGAACGCCGGCGTTACCTAGCGGAATCTGATAAAGTAATAAACAAGAAGGTTGTTGCCGCTCTAAAGGCCGGTCTGAAGGTGATATTGTGCGTCGGCGAGGGCCGGCACGAAAATATCCGCAGAGCCGAGGATTTTGTTAAGACCCAGATCAGGAGTGACCTAGCCGGGATCCGCGGCCGCATGTCCAGCAAATTAGCCATCGCTTATGAACCGATATGGGCCATCGGCACAGGCAGAGCGGACTCACCGCAGCAGGCTGGCAGTATGGCTAAGTTTATAAAGAAAACTTGCAAAAACTACATACATATTAAAAACATACCCGTGCTATACGGCGGATCAATCAATTCAAACAACGCGTCATCCTTCCTATCCAGTACCTATCTCGACGGCGGACTGGTCGGCGGAGTCAGTCTCAAGCCGGTTGAGTTCAGAAAACTTATCGAACTAAGCTCCTAAACATAGCTAAAACTGCTATAATACGCATATGTTCAACAGCAAGTATGAGACCGTTAAGGCGATCTTGATCCTGGTGGTGATTGTCGCCGTTATCGTTACCGTATCCAGCGTAGTTAAATGGGGAGAGTCGCTAACCCCGGCCAGGACGGTAACCGTGACCGCCGACGCACAGACCCAGGTCGCACCAGATTTGGCGACTGTTTCTTTCTCTGTGGTAACTGTCGGCGCCGACCCGGTTAAGATAGAGGCCGACAACGCCAGCCAGATGAACAGTGCTATAGCTTTCATAAAACAGGAGGGGATAGGCTCGAACGATATAACCACAACCGATTACAGCCTATATCCCAACTACAGTTATGATTACAAACGAGGTAAGACCGCCATCGTCAGCTACACCATCACCGAGACAGAAACACTAAAGGTAAGGGACTTCACCAAAATCGCCCCAATACTAGGCGGCCTGACCAATCTCGGAGTAAATCAAGTGGGGCAGGTCAGTTTCAGCGTCGAGGACCCCAGCAAATACATGTCTGGCATAAGGAGCGAAGCTTTCGCCAAGGCCCAAGCCAAGGCCGAGCAGATGGCCACAGCCAACGGGGTGAAATTGGGCGAGATCGTCAGTCTGGCGGAAACCACCAATAATCCGCAACCTCTACCCCAGATATACAATTCGATGGCCCAATCAGCCGCCGGCGGATCGGTCACTCCGACAATCCAGCCTGGAACTCAGCAATTAACCGACCAGGTCAGTATCACCTACGCAATCCAGTAAACATCCTGATGAGCCGTCAGCCATGCCAACCCTTACCAGGAAAGACTATCTCCTCATAGCCATAATTGGACTTGCTGTCGGCCTGCTGCTATTGCCGATAGTGGCCAACATCAAGCTGCCGTTTCTGGAGCTGTCCGTCACTACGTCTTTCCTGGTTGTATTCGGTCTCACCGCGTTCTGCGTTTTCGCCTTATGGATATCCTATCTGGTCAGTAAGGTTGTGCCAGTCTTCTTGCAGATAGCGAAATATGCGGCGGTGGGCGTACTTAACACTCTTATAGATCTGGGGGTCCTGAACATCCTGATTCTCGTCTCCGGATTAGCCAGCGGGGTCTGGTATGCCTTGTTTAAATCCACGTCGTTTATAACAGCCAACATCAACAGTTACTTCTGGAATAAGTACTGGACGTTCGACTCTAAGCAGACCATTAAAGCCAGGGAAGTGAGCGAGTTCTTTGCGGTCAGTCTGATAGGGTTTGGGATCAATGTGAGCGTAGCCTCATTTATCGTTAACTTCATCCATCCGATTGGATCCATTTCTCCCGAGCGCTGGGCCAACGTCGGAGCCATCTCAGCTAGCATAATCGCCCTCGCCTGGAACTACATAGGCTACAAATTCGTCGTATTCAAGTGATTACAGGGGTATCAGATGAACCCAGCCAGGAGAGAAGAGGTTTTACTTTGATCGAACTCTTGGTGGTCATAGCTATTCTTGGAGTGCTGGCGGCAGCGGTCA
>CAZWFV010000019.1:0-7706 GCA_964633405.1 uncultured Candidatus Saccharibacteria bacterium | reverse complement strand
TGGTCCTTCAGTGGCTAATCATAACTATTGTGCTTGTACTCCAGGAGTCGGCTTCCATGGGTGCGACCATGGTTCTGGCTTACCACGGCGGTCTGAATCTATGGCTGTTCAACTTCATCTGGGTGGTGGCGACGGTTATGGATGTTTATATAGGCTTCTTGGTCGGTAGATATTTGAAAGTTAGATCTACCGGGATTACCAGGTTCAGCCGGGTCGCTGAGGAGTGGTCGGACAGATTGGGCAAATATATCGGCCATGCCGGCAGATCACTTTCGCTCATACTTCTCGGATTGATCCTTTTCCCTTATATGGCTGCGTTCATCACTTCGTGGCTAGGCATCGGTCTTGAGGAGACTGTTGTCCTTATTTTCATAGGCAACCTGGTATGGTACCTAATCGCATGGGGAGCGGTATTGGGGGCGACGGTGTTCCTACCGAATATAGTGACGGGCATAGCCCTGGCTATTATTCTTGTTATAATCCTTAACGTGATTATCGTGCGTCTAGGCAGGAAACTCTTGCCGGACAGCAAAAATGGAGCCAAACAAAACGGACGCTAAAACCAAGTCGCTGGGCGCTAGCCTCAAGTCCTTCCTGCTGCGGAATAAGACCACAGGGCAGACTGTAGCCAAGAACACAGTGTGGCTCTCCATATCAAACTTCGGCGGCCGTCTACTTAAAGCCGTAGTGATAATCTACGCAGCCAGAGTCCTGGGCACGTCGGACTGGGGAATATTCTCCTACGCGGTTACCCTGGCCGGTTTCTTCACTCTGTTCGTCGATCCTGGCATAAACGCGATGCTGATGCGCGAAGGCGCGAAACGGGAGGGCGACGAACGGATGGCCTTCCTCTCGACCACCTTCTATATGAAGTTGATCCTGGTGGTGCTGTGCGTGCTGTTCATACTCTTCGTCGGCCCGTACTTCAGTACGTTGCCGGGAGCGAAGCTGCTACTTCCAATAACCGCCCTGATCATAGTCGGTGATGCTCTGCGCGAATTCCTCTCCTCGTTCATAAGAGCTAGAGAGAAGATGGAATGGGAGACCGCAATATTCATATTCACCAGCCTGGCCATAGTGGTACTGGGTTTCATTGCCCTGTTCGAGTACCCGACCGCCGGAGGATTCGGTTGGGCCTATGCCGCCGGTACTTCCATCGGGGCAATTTTCGCTTTGGGGTTCATCTGGCCATACCTTAAGAGGATACTCACCGATTTCTCCTCGAAACTGGTCATGCCCATTCTCCGCTCGGCCTGGCCGTTCGCTGTGACCGGCGCCCTCGGGGCGCTGCTCACCAACGCCGACATCCTTATAATCAGCTGGCTTCTGACCGCTTCGGACGTCGGAATATATTCGGCGGCGATACGCATCATCCAGATTCTGTACCTCTTGCCAACGGTAGTGGTCCAGTACAGCGTCATACCCGTCTTCGGCCGCCTTGCGGTCAAAGACAAGCTTAAATTCCGCGAAGCGCTGGAGAAGACAGTTCTGTTCATCTTCGCCGCCTCGGTGCCTATGGCCATAGGCGGGGCGATATTGGGCACGAAGATAATGGGCTTTGTCTTCGGTCCGGCCTACGCCTCGGGCGGACTGTCCTTGGAGATACTTATGGTCACCATGATCGTCGATTATCCCGGGGCGATAATCAGCAGCGCCATATTCGCCTACGACCACCAGAAGAGCCTGGTAGTAACCTCAGCCATAGCCGGGATATCGAACATCGCCCTAGACTTACTCTTGATACCCAGGTTCGGCATAAACGGATCGGCCGTAGCTACGCTTATCGCCCAGACACTAAGCAGCGCTTACCTGTGGTACGCGATGAAGAAGATAAACTATTTCGAGATCATCCCGCGTCTAAAGAAAATACTGTCAGCCTCGGTCGTGATGGGGGTCTTGGCTATATTGCTGTCTGTGGCCCACGTGGAGCTATTGCTCATAATCGCGATATGCGCCCTGACCTACTTCTATCTGCTCAAGGCGATGCATGAGCCGCTGTTGAGCGAGATAGGAAGCATGCTGCGCGCCTCCAGATTGAAAGACACAACCGAGAACGGCATCATACGGTCATGAGAACCCAGTTAGATGACATAATGGACAAACTAAGGGCGAGCGAAGAGGTCGACGCCGCGTTCCTGACCGGTTCCTCGGTCTCGGGAAAGTCGACGGAATTGAGCGACACAGACCTAGTCATCATCCTGAAGCGCAACACCAAGGATATAAGATCGGTCTACACCTTCATCGACGGGAAGTTTGCCGACATATTCTTCTTCGATGTCGGCGACATAGACCGCATCAGCTCCGTTCCGCAGTTGGAGGGCAATTCTATGGATGCGATCCTGGCCAGCTGGCTTATAGATTCCGAGATAAAATTCGACAAGTCCGGCAAAACGACCGCCTTTAAGGAAAAACTGGCCGCTTCGCCAAGCGTGACCGTAGCCGCGGAGAACAAGTTCTCATCTTGGCAAATGGCGAACTACAACCTCATCCGCAACAGGAGGTATTTCAAGGCCAACAAGGCCGACTATAGCGACGCGCTGGAGCTGTGCCTGTCGTACAGCGTTATCCA
Organism: uncultured Candidatus Saccharibacteria bacterium; assembly: GCA_964633405.1. GTDB lineage: Bacteria > Patescibacteriota > Minisyncoccia > UBA6257 > Colwellbacteraceae > JAMCRD01. Next base: position 5,137 of record CAZWFV010000019.1, on the reverse strand, counting down.
GCTTATTACCACATATTTTGCGCTGCGCAACGTACCCTGGCGAGGAGAGAAAAATGCCATCAAGTATTTGAAAATGAACGACCCGGCATATTGGGAACTGGCCGAGAAGTACTTCGCAGCCGGGAACCTCAAGGAGAGGATGACGGCCTACGAAGCTATGACCCCCAAGACGTTTACCAGCGACTATCGTACCTGGACCGAGCGGGAGGTGGTCGCCGTAGCCAAGAAAGAAAGCGATTCGTTGAAACGACAGAAGGAACTCGCGGATTACTGGCGCGAACTCACCTCTGGTGGAAAAGGCAGGTAACGGTAATAATATATCTGTAACATGAAAGAGGAAGCCATAAATCTGGAAGAGCTCACTCGCCGCTTAGGCGAGAGGCTTTGACATAGCCGTAAAGAAGACCAAGTTGAGAGATTTGGAGCTTGAGATCTCCGAAGCCGATATCTGGAAGTCGGACCGCTGGTCGGCTGAGGCCAAGAGCAAGGAGGCCAGTGTGCTGCGCGATCTCATAAACCGATTCGAAGCTATAGATTCGATTGATGCTCTGCGCAAGTTCGAATCTAGTCTACTATTCGCCGGAAAGTATGACGGTATGTCGGCTACGGTGTCGGTCTATCCCGGGGTCGGCGGAGAGGATGCGGGGGACTGGGCGCAGATGCTCATCGCGATGTACGTCAAATACGCCGAGCGGCGCGGCTGGAAAGTGACCGTCATAAACGACGACACAATAGAGATAAAGGGGAAGCAGGCCTACGGTTTCCTCAAGAAAGAGAGCGGCGTGCATCGCCTGGTCAGGATATCGCCCTTCGACTCCAAAGATCTGCGACATACTTCCTTCGCCCTGGTCGAGGTGCTTCCGGTGCTGCCGCTCATAGAACTGGAGAGAGTCAAAATACCGGAAAGCGATCTCAAGTGGGAATTCAGACGTTCCAGCGGGCCAGGCGGACAGAACGTCAACAAGGTGGAAACGGCGGTCAGGGTGATGCATATTCCGACGGGAATCGGGGCGGCTTCCCAAGCGGAACGCTCCCAGACCCAGAACAGAGCAAGAGCCCTGTCCATCCTAACGGCAAAGCTGGTCGGGCTGATGGAAGACACCGAAGCCAGAGAGCTGACCGACCTCAGGACGAAGGTCAAGCCGGAGTGGGGGAATCAAATACGCTCGTACGTCCTCCATCCGTACAAGCTGGTTAAAGACCATCGGACCGGCGTAGAGACGTCCGATGCGGAGGGGGTACTCTCCGGCGACCTGGAGGACTTCATAGAAGCCGAGCTGCGCATATAGACCCTAGATTAAGGGGATATCGCATATGACACCAAAGCGGTTTTCTGCTAAAATTGCCGAAGATGATAAATTTCCAGAACGTTTCCAGGGACTATAACAGTCACCACGCCTTAATCGACGTAACTTTCAAGATAGAGCCCAAGGAATTCGTCTCCATAGTGGGGCGGTCCGGGGCTGGGAAGTCCACCATAGTCAAATTACTGATAGGCGAAGAGAAACCGACCAAGGGCCGCGTTATCTTCGGACCGTACGACGTCGGTAGACTCCATTCCGGAAGTTTGCCCAGGCTCAGGCGTCATATCGGCACGATTTTCCAGGACTTCAAACTCCTGCCAAATAAGAACGTATATGAAAATATCGCCTTTGCGTTGGAAGTGGCCGGTCGGCCTGAGAAAGAGATACAAGATCTGGTGATGGAGGTGTTGGATCTGGTCGACTTACGCAGCAAGACCAGGAACTTCATAAACGAGCTGTCGGGCGGGGAAAAGCAGCGAGTAGCCATCGCCCGGGCGATGGTTAATCACCCCGACGTCATTCTGGCCGATGAGCCTACGGGCAACCTAGATCCAGTCAACACCACGAGCATCATCGGCTTACTGACTAAGATAAATGAGCTAGGCACAACCGTCCTTTTGGCGACACACAACAAAGACGTCGTTAACCAGTTAGGCGGACGGGTAATTGTGCTGGAGGACGGGCGACTCATCCGCGACGATCCCAGCGGGCGGTATTCAATATAATAATAGATATGGCCACCACTCTATACCGGATAATAAAGCACGGTTTCCAGAATTTCTGGAGACACCGTCTCATCTCGATAGCCACGCTGTTCGTGATCTTGCTGGCGCTGATGGTCTTCGAGGGGTTGATCGTTTTCAACAGGATATCACAGCAGGCCTTCAACACGATCCAGAGTAAAATAGACATCAGCGTTTACTTCAAGACGACCACGTCCGAGGACGATATATTGAACATCCAGAGCCAATTGGAGAAGCTGACTGAGGTAAAGAGCGTCGATTACATTTCCCAGACTCAGGCTTTAGCCACTTTCGAGGCGCAGCATCAAGGTGATCAGACCATATCCCAGGCGATACAGCAGCTCGGCACCAACCCCCTGGAAGCATCACTTAATATAAAGGCCAACGATCCGTCAAAATATTCCGATATCGCCTCCTATCTGCAGAACCCTTCCTTCAGCAGCCTGATAGACAACATAAGTTACCAGCAGAATCAGGTGGTGATAGACAGACTAGCCAAGATAGTCAATATCGGCCGGGAGGGCGGACTTATCCTGACGGTGCTGTTCGCCGTGCTGGCCATACTGGTGGCGTTCAACACCATACTCCTGGCGATATATTCGAATCGTGAAGAGATAGAAGTGATGCGGCTGGTAGGAGCTTCCAACTCGTTGATCAGGGGTCCGTTTATCGTCGAAGGGATAATATACGGCGCGATCGCCGCTTTGCTGAGTATTGTCATCGGCGCCCCGCTGGTCTATTTCACATCGCCATATGTGGCTGTTTTCATACCGGAGATGAACTTAATGGGCTACTTTACCGCCAATATATTCAAGATATTCCTTTATGAGTTGCTCTTCGGAGCCGCGATCGGGGTGATCTCGGGTATGGTGGCCATCAGGAGGTACCTAAGAGTCTAGTTATCCGCTGAAGCGGGACCTTCCCCTCGCGTATCAATGACACCCCCTTAGCCCCGGCGCATATTATGGTGGAGGGCGGCGATTTCCTGAGTGTCCCGCCGTCTATATATAAGTCGGGGAGGTGATCTGATTTGGCCAGTTGCCTGATTACGGCGGCGACGGTGAAGCAGCCCGGCTTGCCGGAAAGGTTGGCTGAGGTCGATACGATCGGTGCCCGGCAGGCTCCGGCCAGTTCCTTGGCCGTCTGGTTGGCTGAGAGGCGGACGGCTACGTAGTCGTTTCCCAAGGATGTGGATAAGCGTTTGGATTTGGTCCGCAGGATGAGCGACAAGGCTCCCGGCCAGAATGCTCTGGCCAATTTGGCGTTGTCGCCCTTAAGGACGAAATAATGTCTTGCTTGGCCGATGCTGCCGACTATCACCGGAAGTAATCTGTCTTTCTGCCGCCGTTTTATGCGGTATATCTTCCTTACCGCTCCGCCGTTCGTAGCCGCCGCCCCCAGGGCATAGAGCGTCTCGGTGGGGAAGACGACGGTGCCGCCTCGCTTCAGTATCGTTGCGGCGGCTTTTATTCCGGTTCTGTTGTCCCTTACAGTCTCTGACATTTCTCACATATCCATGTGCCCCTGCCGCCGACAACTATCCGTCTTATCTTCGTACGGCAAGTCGGACAGGGTTTTCCCTTTCGTCCATATACCTTCATGTATTCCTGGAACTTACCCTCCTCGTTGTCGGGATGTTTCCAGTCCCTCAGCGTGGCCCCTCCGGCTTCTATCCCGCGGCGTAGCACGTTGATGAGCGACCTATAGATTGCGTTGATCTGATGGTCGCCCAACTTCTCGACTCTTTGCCGCGGATGGACCTTCGCGCCCCACAGAGTCTCGTCGGCAACGATATTCCCTATGCCGGCCACAAAATCCTGGCGGAGCAGCAGCGGCTTTACCATCCCAATATGCTCGCGCATATTCTCCTTGAACTCTCTGAGATTCAGGTTAAGTGCGTCCGGCCCGATTTCAGTGAAATATCTGTGTCCTCCAACTTCCTTCGGCGTGCCGTACCAGACCAGCCCGAACTTCCGCGGATCGTGGAACCTGAGTTCTCTGCCGTCGGTGAAATAAACGATTGTATGTATGTGTTTGAGTTCCTTGAACGGGATCTTTTCCTGTGATAACCCCATATATAACCCCCCGCTCATTCGAAGGTGGAAGGCCAACAGCCGCTCCACATCTCCGGATCTGGAACGTCTGCCGCCCAGTTCGATGAGCAATACCTTACCGTGGCGGCGGAGCCTCAATATCTTGCGTCCGCTTATGTCACGGGATATAGATTGTGTGTCGCGTTTGGACTTGAGGCCGCGCGGCCAGTTGTTCCAGAAGGATCTGACGGTCCTGCCGGTCAGCGGTTCAAGTTTCCTTCTTACTGTCTCTACCTCAGGTAACTCGGGCATTATCTGATAAGTTTGGATACTATGACGGCCAGGGCGATCACCGCCACCTGTGAAGCTATGCCTACGAAACCGTGAAGCTCCAGTTTGGTATGGACTTTGTTGTGCAGCTTCTGGAGAGCGGTAAACGGTTCGCGCCGTATCTTAAAGTAGATGAATTGCAGCAGATCGGGGAAGACGCCTCCCGCGGCTCCGGACAGCAAGGAGATATTACCGGTGTTCAGGTTTAGGCCGCCCCGGAAGATGAGAAACGCCAGCAGGAATCCGCCGACGCAGTCTATGGCGATTTTGATTATGTCGCCGACGAAACGCCGGTCGATGATCATATCCTCAGACAAGGGATTGGCTTTGTCCCTGGTATGGGAGGTCAGTTTATATTGTGAGTGGGGGATGGCGTCGATGGCCAGGTGGCTTACGTATCCTGCGGCGAAGGACAGCCACGGATTGTCGAACAACCTGCCAGCTGCGGCTCCGACTATAGCGTGCGTAGCTAAGATCATGTTATCAGTTCGGTTATTTATATTTTACCCATTGCGACGGCGGAGTCTATGCGAGTATCATTCATATAAATGAATCAACCGGTGATAATCGTCAAAGCTTCGGGTGAGAAGGAACCGTTCGACGAAGGAAAACTCCGTCGCTCGCTGGAAAGAGTCGGAGCTAGCCCGGAAGCGATGGACCGGATCGTCTCGCACGTCAGCTCTGAGCTTAAGCCGGGCATGACCACCAGTGAGATATACCGCCACAC
>CAZWFV010000018.1:0-8800 GCA_964633405.1 uncultured Candidatus Saccharibacteria bacterium | reverse complement strand
GTGGGCGTGGAAGGAATCGAACCTTCGGCCTCTGTCTTATCAGGACAGCGTTCTACCACTGAACTACACGCCCGAATTTAACTCCACTATATATAACAGTACAAGCCGCAACGACACAAGCTATTGCAACCCTAGGGAGTTGTAGCCGCTGATATTGAAGCCGATGCTGGAATTGGATTGCTGGCCTGGAGAAAAGGCGCTGTACAGTTCGTTGCTGACCGTGCCCAAGGAATAGATCACGAAGATAAGCGTGGCAATAAGCGTGATAATCGCCCCGCTGACAACCCATACCTTCAACTTACCAAACCAGTTCTTTTTATTCATGGAATGGAATATTACCGGTCACATTAGCGTTGAATATGCCCTGATTGGCGGTTATATCGATGCTCGAAACGCTAAGAAAGCCGGTGTTGCTCTCGACGCTTTGAAGGAACGTCAGTATCGCATTGTAACTGCCCTGCAATGTCATTTCAATGGCTATTTCTCCAGCTGTGGCCTGGCTAGGGCTGGTCTCAGCGCCGAATTGCGAGCTGAAGGCCAGGCTATCGTTCCTGGCCATAGTCTGCAGATTCTGCTGCAAAGAAAACAGCATATCCTGGCTGGGCAAGACTGAATTCATCTTTTGAAGCAACGGTGTGGCGATAACTTCCTGCTGCTCCAGGTTGGTCAGTGCCTTAAGCGCGTCCGTCTTGTTTATCACCCCCTGGTTTATCTGGGCTATGGTGTTGGATTTATTGTTTATGTCGCCCTGCAGGTAGAATATGGCGGCGATAACAATGACCAATATGACCAAGGTTATGACTATGCTGATTACGAATTTCGTCTTAAACTCGCGGGGCATGGACACTATTAGTATAATGGGTTTATACCTATTTAGGAAAGTGGTGCCCGACTACAGGCCGGTTAAAATAGACCACACACAATTTGACAAACCCGACCAACAAACTAGACTGTGAACTCAAAGCACATGAGATGCCGCGCTTGAAATTTATTACAACAGGAACGATCCGGCAGTTATGAAAACTTTAGTAATCGTAGAGTCCCCTACTAAGGCCAAGACAATCGGCCGATTTTTGGGCAAGGATTTCGAGGTTGAATCTTCTTATGGCCATATACGGGACCTGCCGAAGAGCAGGATCGGTATCGATATCAAGCATAATTTCAAACCGCAATACGTGATCCCCAAGAAGGCCCAATCGGTGGTGGATGGCCTGAAGAAAATTGCTGACAAATCCTCCAGAGTGATTCTCGCCACCGACGAAGACAGAGAGGGTGAGGCTATAGCCTGGCACCTGCTGGCCGCACTGGGGCTGGATGACAGAGAGGATAAGACCGAACGGATAGTGTTCCATGAGATAACTAAGGACGCGATCCTGTCGGCTCTGGAGAAGCCGCGTAAGATCGATTTAAGCTTGGTTGATGCTCAACAGGCTCGGCGCGTTCTGGATAGGCTAGTCGGTTATGAACTATCGCCGTTCCTATGGAGGAAAATTCGCTATGGCCTTTCCGCCGGCCGCGTGCAAAGCGTGGCCGTCCGTTTGGTCGTCGAACGCGAGCGGGAAATACAGGCGTTTAATAAGGAGGAGTATTGGACCGTAGAGGGCAGATTCCGGAAGGACAAACAGACATTCAAGGCCAGGTTATATTCGATAGACGGAAAACCCCTGGAGAAAATGGCCATTAAGGACGAGGAAAGAGCCAAGGGGATCGTGGATGATCTGGATGACAGAAAATATTCCGTGGGCGAGGTTGTAACTAAGCAGGTCTACAGAAATCCGGCGCCCCCTTTTACCACCTCCACGCTGCAACAGGAGGCGGCCCGCAAACTGGGCATGTCCGCCAAACAGACCATGGTCATCGCCCAGCAACTTTACGAGAATGGGCACATAACCTACATGCGTACGGACAGTCTCAATCTAGCAACGTCGGCAATAGAGCAGATCCAGAGGATAATTAGAGACCAATTCGGCGATAGATATACCCTATCCTCGCCCCGCTATTTCAACAACAAATCCAAGGGAGCCCAAGAGGCCCACGAGGCGATACGCCCGACCGATTTAAGCAAGAAACTGGGCAACGACTTTGAATTGTCTGATCGCGGACAGAGGAGAATCTACGATCTCATCTGGAAACGCACAATAGCCTCGCAGATGCAATCCGCGACCATTGAGCAAACCTCGGCCGACATCCAGAGCGACAACAAGAAGTTTGTATTCAGGGCGAACGGCCAAGTGGTGGTATTCGACGGATTTATAAAGGTTTATACCGAAGGCCGGGATGACTCGGTGGAAGAGGACGAGGACGTTCTTCCCCCTCTCTCTTCCGGCGACAAAGTTAAGGTTGTCGAGATATTGCCACTGCAGCACTTCACCGAACCGCCGCCCAGGTATACCGACGCAACGCTGATCAAGGCACTGGAGACGTATGGCGTAGGCAGACCATCGACCTATGCGCCGACCCTGTCGACCATACAAGCCAGAGAATATGTCGAGAAGACCAACAAGAAATACTGTCCGACCGAGATTGGCACGACAGTGAACGACATGCTCGTGGAAAATTTCCCCGAGATAGTCGACATCAACTTTACCTCGCATATCGAAGAGGAACTAGATGAGATAGCTGAGGGCAGGATAAAATGGACGACCGTCTGCCAGGAATTCTATCAACCGTTCAAGAAGCACCTTGACGAGAAAGAGGCCAGTGTCGAAAAGAAGATTGAGGTGTCGGACGTGCCCTGTCCGCACTGCGGCAAACTGATGCTCATAAAGTTCGGGCGCATGGGCAAGTTCCTGGCCTGCCCCGACCCCGAGTCTAAGGTTACCCTCCCCATGCCAGAAGAGGCGGCGAAGATAAAGGAACTACAAGAGAAGACGAAGGGCGAAACTTGCCCGATCTGCGGCAAACCGATGGAGGTCAAACGCGGACGGTTCGGCTACTTTTTAGGTTGCGTTGATTATCCAAAATGCAAGGGCGTCCAGAAGATATGGAACAAGACTGGCTTCAAATGTCCGAACTGTATATCCAGTCCGGAGCAGAGGGATAAGCCCGGCGACATAGTGGAAAAACGAGGCCGGGGCAGGGGTAAACCGTTTTATGCTTGTACGAGGTTCCCGGACTGCACCTTCGCCATAAATAAGAAGCCGGAAACCCAGAAAGAACTGGACGAAGCCTATAAGAACTGGAAGGCGAGTCCGCCCAAGAGCAAACCGACGGAGAAGCAGGGTTAATCTGGACAAAGGCCTCCGAAGAGGATAAAAAGGAGGTGCTTATGGACTTTGCGAAAGCCATACAAGATAAATCCAGTCTTATCGGCCGAGCATACGATTTCAGTAGGTCGGCCCATTCCGGTCAGAAAAGGGTGAGTGGGGAACCTTATTTCAGTCATGCCGTTGCCGCCGCAGAGTATCTGGCCAAATCTGGATTGGACGATACCACCATAGCCGCGGCACTGGCCCACGACGTTGTCGAGGACACTTCAAAAACACTGGACGACGTGGAAAAGAAGTTGGGCAGCGAAGTTAAATTTATGGTCGAGGGCGTTACCAAACTCGGCCGCGTTAAGTACCGCGGCGAAGCTGAACAAGCGGACAATATAAGACGCATGATCCTGGCTATGGCCGAAGATATAAGAGTGGTGCTTATAAAGTTGGCCGACCGCAGGCACAATATGCTGACATTATCTGCACTGCCTCCGCAGAAACGGATGCGGATAGCCGAAGAAACGGCCGAAATCTATGCACCGCTGGCCTATCGCTTGGGTATGCAGCACTTATCAGGGGAATTGGAAGACCTGGCGTTCCCCTATGTAAAACCCGAGGAGCACCGTTGGTTGATAGAGCATGTCAGAGACAGATATGAAGATAGGGAGAGATATCTGAAATCGATAAGGCCGAAGGTCGAGAAGGCGCTACAGGAAGCCGGCATAAAACCTCTTGCTATAGATTTCAGAGCTAAGCGTTACTCCAGTCTATACAAGAAACTTCAACGCCACGGCACCGATTTGGATAAGATATATGACTTGGTGGCTTTCCGGATAATAGTTAAGGACGTTGGCGAGTGCTACGCGACGTTGGGCATAATCCACAAGATATGGCCACCGGTTCCGGGGCGAATCAAGGACTACATCGCCATGCCCAAACCCAACGGCTACCGCAGCCTACATACAACCGTCATAGCTGATGGAGGGAGGTATGTCGAATTCCAGATCAGAACGAGGGCGATGCACGATGAGGCCGAAAACGGAATAGCTGCACACTGGGCATATGAACAGACAAAGAGCAGGAGTCCCCAGGAGAAGACCGTCAGTTTTGCGGAGAGAAAGGAACTAAAATGGGTGCAACAGCTCAGGAGTTGGCAGAAGGAATTCACCGATTCTAATGAATTCATAGAGTCATTGAAGATTGATTTCTTCAAAGATAGGATATTCGCCCTTACCCCAAAGGGGGAAATAGTCGACCTGCCCCGAGGGGCTACTCCGGTGGATTTCGCATACTTCATCCATACCGACCTAGGAAATCAATGCAGCGGAGCAAGGGTAAACGGGAAGATAGTGCCGTTGGATTATAAGCTGCAATCGCAAGACATAGTCGAGATAATAACCCAAAAAGGGAAGAAGCCGTCCCCTTCGTGGCTGAATTTCGTCGTGGCCGGATTCACAAAAAAGAAGATACGAGCGGCAATCAAGGGGGAAGGCGGCATGTTAAAGGAGAGTCCCCGATCCGAATTGAGAATAGTGGTGGAAGACGGAATAGGCGTTTACAAGGATATAACGGCGACCATCTCGCGCTCGCATGTGAATATCCTCCAAATCCATTCGAACAAGGGGCAGAACGGCCGTTTCAGTGTCCTTAAGATAATATGTGACACTGCGGACCGCGATAAGATCTCCAGAATGGTTATAAAACTTAAGAAGATAAGAGAGATTAAAGAGATTGAGTCCCGCGCGCTTTAAGGATCTTATCCATTATTCCGTGCAGATCTTCGGGAGAGTAGAAAGATATGCTTATCCTGCCGCTGTCGCCTTTACGGGTAAGGTCGACTTGTGTCCCCAGGAACTCTTCCAGCTGTTCTTTTAGCGATTCCATTTCCGGATCCGGTGCAACGGCAGATTCTGACTCAGGAACGGCGGCGTGGGGTGATTTTATCCTTGATACCCTGGTTTTGAGATCCCTGACACTCATGTTGCTGTGCATAAGCTCAGCGAACAATTTCTTCTGCTTGGGCATCTCATCCACGGAGAGCAATAACCTAGCCTGACTTTCACTCACTTTCCCCGAAATTATGGCTTCCTGTATCTCTGAAGGGAGATTCAGCAGGCGCATTCTATTTGCTACCACTTCCCTGCTCTTGCCAAGTCTGGCAGCTATCTCGCGTTGGGTGAGTTTGAACTCGTCCTGCAACTTTGAATAGGCTCTGGCCTCTTCTATCGGGTCGAGGTCGGCACGCTGGATGTTCTCGATAACAGCCATCTCCAGCTTCTCGCGCTCTAGAGACACGTTGCGGATTATCGCCGGAACCGTGCGCAATCCGGCCAACTTCGAGGCCATAAGCCTGCGCTCGCCGGAGATAAGTTGATAACTGACGGTGGTCCCCTCCTCACTCTCCTTTTCTATCTTAGTGACAATCAAGGGTTGCAGAACCCCGAATTCACGAATGGATACGGCCAGCTCCCTAAGCGCCTCTTCATCAAATTGACGGCGGGGTTGATGTGGGTTAGGAACGATACGATCCGCCTCCAGTTGGAAAACGGATTCTGAAGCGACCTGCCGTTTGGGAATGACCGGGTGCGGCGCTGATTCAATCTTGTTGCCCACGAAGCCGTCCGGTTGACTATCGGTCGGCCGATTTTCTTGAGGTTTATTCTGTTCTTCTTGCCCTTCCGGGGGTATGAGCGCTTCTAATCCTCTACCCAACATATTTATATTTCATTTCTTAGCTCGTTTTCCAAGGCTATTACCTCCTCTGCTAAGCGGCGGTAGGCATTAGCCCCGACGGAATTTGGGTCATAAACCAATATCGGTTTGCCAAAACCAGGTGATTCGGCCAACGATACGGCGCGAGGAATCTCCGTATTAAATACCCTGTGAGGAAAGTGTTCTCTTAAATTCTTAGCCACCTCGCGGGCCAATCTCTCCCGTTTATCATACAGGGTCACCACTGCCCCTGCAACGCGGATGGGGTGGCGCAAACGTTCACGCAATAAATTCAACGTCCGCAGAAGTTCACTAAGCCCCTCAAGGCTATAATATTCGGCCTGAACGGGGATAATAACTTCATCGGCCGCGACCAGACCATTCAGAGTTAACAAACTTAGTGACGGCGGTAAATCTATAAGAATATAATCGTATTGCTGTCTAAGGTTGTGTATGAAGTTGCGTAGGTAGTATTCCCTGCCAGGCAGAGAAACCAACTCAACTAGAGCCCCGGACAGATCCGAAGAAGCCGGGATGTAATGATAATTTAAGACGTCACTGGGATGGATCAGTTGCTCATAGGGAACCGATCCGGTCAGACCGTGATAGACATTGCCGTCGGCGAGCTTGGTTCCGCTAAGACTAGAGGTCGCGTTGGCTTGGGGGTCAAAATCTACCAACAGAACCCTCCTTCCCAGGGCTGCCAGATATGCACCCAGATTAACAGCAGTAGTGGTCTTGCCCACTCCTCCTTTCTGGTTACAAATAGCAATTACCCTAGCCATTAATATCTTTACTATAGCCCAAGAATATGGCACCATCAATTTTGCTGGAAGCCGGGGTGGCGGAATGGCAGACGCGCACGACTCAAAATCGTGTGAGGCAACTCATGAGGGTCCGACTCCCTCTCCCGGCACACTTTAGGAAATCACAGACGAAGAAATTGTTTAAGAATAATTTTATTGTTGCACTGATCTCCGTAGTAATTCTCGCGCTTATAATTGTGTCTGTAGATCAGATGATAGTACTTAGGAAAGCTCATAGTACATTCGATAACTATTATGCCTTCAGGGGATGTATCCAGTTGCTGGCGAGAACCGACAGTTATGGCATATGTAAAACAGATTCCGGTCAGACCATAAAAATCGTCCAATTTAACGGGCGGTGGTATCTTGACGGCGACCTTCCGATCTGCTGGCAGAATATCTGTTTATAGAAAATGTTCTTAGCAATCAGGGGTCGGTTTGTGTCTCTAGACGAATCCCGGGAAGAAAGCTGTCTTCGCCCGAGCTCTAGGGACGCCCATTCCATACAGCATCTCCCTGAAAGCGACAACCACGCCTCTAGAGCCGGATATATAGAATGTTCTGTCCTGGTAGTCAGGTATCTTGTGTCTTATAAAGTCTGAATTTACCGCGCTACCCGTATCCGTATTTACATATACGGTCTTGAGGTCAATCCGCCGTTCGGCCTCGTCGAACAACTCGCGGTAGACTATATCGGCGGAAGAATGGTTTGAATATATAAGAGTACGATATCGCGTCTCTCGTTGTTATCGTTCAAGTATTTCACCATGCTGCGGAAGGGCGTTATACCGATCCCTCCGGCTCCCCCGGCATCGACGTAGAAATTCCCGAAACCGCGCTTCCTAAAAATATTGGCGGCGCCCAGAATCGCCCAGCCTTTTACAATTCCCGATGGGTCATATGAACCATCTGGCTTCTTGATATCGAAGTATCCTCTGCTTATCGCTCTCGTGTCTTCAGCCAGCGTAAATATCTCCTGCATGTCGCCATTCCAATCTTTCTGCCCGATCTCTCCCCTGTTTATGCGCATGATTCCGCTGTTCGGTTTATAGGTACTGAATTTATCGTCGACATATTTGAAATAATCGAAAACCGCGGCGAAATCTTCGGATCGAGCCGCAGAGTCCACAACTTTAAGGATAACGGGCATACCCATTAGTACTCGCGTTCCTTCCATGGATCCAAATATATCCTATCAGCTCTTAGCCTGGGATAGTGCAGCCGACAGTGACTGATAGAAAGCCTGGCTCGTCTGGGTGGCTCCGGAAACAATATCGACGTCAGCGCTCTGAGCTGAAATAGCTTCTTGCTTAAGGATTGGAAGCGCGAACTGGTTGACTTCGGTAGTATGTCCAGGCGCATTATCTTTTTAGACATAGCGCCTATTATACAAAGTAAGGGGCACTATTGTTGCATTAATTACTGCCCCTTGTCGGCGTTATAGATCTGCTGCAGCTGGCTCGAGGTCAGGACCTGGTCGTAAAGCCTTACATAGCTTACCGTCCCCCCTGCCCAATCTCTGCTGCTCCCCCCAGCTGCCGCCGGGATAATAGCCTATATTCAAGACTGAACTCGGCGGAGTATAAGGGGCATAACCGCCTGCCAGAGCCATCGCTTTGACTAACATTCACGAGTATATTCAAAGATCCGCCCACGATGCATGAAACCATATACCACTGACCAGAGGAAAGCGACGTACCGCCCTGAGCCGTTGCCAGCACGGCGCCCCTCGCGCCGCAGAACGGTTTGTTACCCATCATGTGAAAACTAAGGACATCATCGCCTCCTTGTCCAACCAGAAACCCACTCCCACCGCTGAATGTACGGGCATTATGCCAGGCAATGAAAGTGAGGCCGGAAAGGGTGGATGTAGGTAGAGACGGGTTACTGAAGCTAACCTGATCGTCAGTGCCGTCGAAATAGAGGCATTGGTTTTTTGACGCACAGGCAACCGGAGTTACCCCAGGACGCACCAGCAATCGTGCCGTTGTTGCCCAAACCGGATCCATCATAGACGGTCATCCCCTGGGTAATGTGCACACACATATGGCGGACTCCCGTAAACTCAGGGAATGTCGATCC
>CAZWFV010000017.1:0-9088 GCA_964633405.1 uncultured Candidatus Saccharibacteria bacterium | reverse complement strand
GTGCTCCCGGAGGGAATCGAACCCCCACTTACTGGTTCGAAGCCAGCCGTGATATCCATTTCACCACGGGAGCCAGTATAAGAGTTTTATCACGGCCCAGCTGACGAAACAAGAAATAGAGGCCGGCCGATCAAAGTATATAATCAGAATATGGCTATAGGACTCGACTCTCCCCTCAGTGGTCTGAAAGGAATAGGCCCCACTATGCTTATGAAGCTCAGGAGGCTCGGCTTAACGACCGTAAGCGATCTTATATATCACATGCCCAGCCGCTATGAGGACTGGCGTGAGGTATCTTCAATCGCGAGCCTCAAACCAGGAGATGCCAAAACAATACAGGCAGTGGTCAAGGAGATAAACGTCAAACGGGCCTGGAGAAGGAGGATGTTTATAGTCGAGGCGCTGCTGGCCGACAACTCCGGCTCGATCGAAGCAGTGTGGTTCAACCAGACATATATAAAGAATACGCTGAAGCCGGGGGTCATAGCCAACTTCTCAGGCAAGGCAGCCTTGAGGAAACAGAAACTATATCTGTCCAATCCGGCCTATGAAGTGGTGGGTCACGAAGGCGATCAGGTCGTTTCATATGATGAAGGACTATCTGTGATAAAGAGCGATACCAAACATACCGCAAGATTGGTACCGATTTACCCCGAGACCCGAGGGTTGACTTCCCGTGGCCTACGCTACCTCCTTCAGCCGATACTTGAAAATCTAGAGCCCGTGTCCGAATTCATGCCGAAGGAGATCCTGGAAAAAAACGGATTTCCGGAAATAAATGAGGCCCTGCATACGATCCATTTCCCGGAGTCGCTGGAGGAAGCCAAGAAATCCAGAGACAGGTTCGTCTTCGAGGAATTGTTCCTGCTGCAGCTCAAAGTCATAGGCGATAAGCTGGCTTTGGCAAAACAGAAAGCCCACCCGATAAAACCGACCGCGGGGGCAGTTAAGACGATATTGGACGGTTTGCCATTCAGGCTGACCCCATCCCAAAACTCGGTCCTGGGAGAGATACTGAAAGATATGGAACGGGGCCGGCCCATGAACAGGTTGTTGCAGGGCGACGTCGGTTCAGGGAAAACGATCATTGCCGGGATAGCCGGGTATCTGGCTGCGCTGGCCAATCTGCAGGTAGCCTTTATGGCTCCGACCGAGATACTGGCCAAACAACACTACGGCACCATAAAGAAATTCTTTCCCGAGTTTAACCGCGGACTGGGACTGATCCTCTCCAAGGAAGCGCGCATATACTACGGCGACGGTCTGGAAACGGAGGTCAAGAAAACGGACTTATCCGCTGGCTTAGCGGAGGGACGCATAGCCATCCTGGTGGGAACCCATGCGCTGCTGGAGAAGGGAATCGTCTTCAAAGACCTGGGACTGGTCGTAGTAGACGAACAGCATCGCTTCGGGGTCAAACAGCGCGCAGCGTTGGTGAAAGACGGCACGGACAACGTCATCCCCCATTTCCTGTCGATGAGCGCCACCCCGATACCCCGGACGCTGATGATGACCGTATTCGGCGACCTGGATCTATCGATAATCACCGAACTCCCGGGAGGGAGAAAGAATATAGTCTCAAAGATAGTCGCTCCGGAGAACCGCGACAAGGCTTATGCTTTCATCCGCGGGCAGGTCAGAAAGGGGCGGCAGGGATTCGTGGTTTGTCCCAGAATAGAACCTGGCAATGACGATACGGCAGAGAAACTGGCCAACCGTTGGGATGAGACTAAGGCGGTCAAGGCGGAGTACGAGAAACTCAAAGACAGGGTGTTCCCCGACCTTAAGGTGGGAATGATCCACGGCAAAATGAAGGCCGTCGAGAAGTCGGCCACAATGGATGGTTTTGCTAACGGCAAAGTGGACCTGATTATCTCGACATCGGTCGTCGAAGTCGGAGTGGATGTTCCGAACGCGACCATAATGATGATCGAAGACGCGGAGCGTTTCGGACTGGCCCAGCTTTACCAGTTGCGGGGAAGAGTCGGCCGGGGCGAGCATCAGTCGTTCTGTTTCCTGTTTACCCAATCAGGGTCCGAGACTGTAAGACGGAGATTGGAGTCGGTGCTGACCGCGAAGAACGGCTTCGAGCTGGCTGAGCAAGATCTGCAGATAAGGGGACCGGGCGAGTTCCTGGGAGAGGAACAGTCGGGCATGCCGGATATAGCCATGCGTGGACTGCAGAATCCGACGTTGGTCAAGAAAGCACGGGATGAGGCGGAGAAAATACTCAAAGATGACCGGTTTCTAAATAAATATCCGAAACTGAGGGGGGTCATGGCTAGATTCGACACTAAGATACATTTTGAGTGACTGGGCTGGTTTTGCCTGCCGCAAATTCACTCTTGCTGAGCCTGGATTTTGGCGTCACCCAGAATCCCAGATGGAATTTTTTGCCAAGCATCAGTCTGGTTTGAGCCTCCAATCCTGGCAATGCGCCGAATATTATGAGCGTCAACGGCATAAGCGCCCATTCCAATACGTAGAGCATATAGTGCCATCTTTTCAGCCATTTGGGCTTGGGCGGCAGGAGCACTATGGCTAATATGGCCGAGGTGACGATACCAAGCATGGCCAGAGTCATGACTGAGCGGGTGATGTGCGGCAGATTGCGGGCAAGCAGGGTGGTATTGAATTTGTCCCCGCCGATCGCGGCCGGCAGCCAGCCCAGGACGAAAAGTATGATCGCGTTCGTGGCCCAAGAGTGAAACCCCTCGATAATATTGAAAATCCAATAAAGTTTCTTGCGCAGGGATATGCGGGCATTCTTGGCGAAGCCGTATAGCATGTAAGGAATGTTCTCCACGCCCCAGCCCCACCTGCGTTGCTGTTTATACAGATTGACCATGGTCCGCCAGAAAGAAGGGGTGACATTGGCATCCATGGATACCGGATAAGTCAGGGGCGTGACCTTCCAGTTCCCATCATAGTGCATGAAACACTGCCAGAAGATCCTGGAATCCTCGGAGACATGGTCGGTTGTCCAAAATCCTATCTCAACCAACGCCTTGAACGGCATCGAATGCGAAGAGAAGGTGGTCAGACGCTCCGGTCTGGCTTGGTTCATCATCTGCCAGAAGGTGCAGGAGAATGAGACTACGCGGGTCAAGGCCGGCGCGTCGAATATGTTATTCACGAACAGGGGTACCGGCTGATAGCTCGAGTGCTGCCTGTCCGGAGTGGTAAGGAATACGTATGTCAGGCGTGAGAAGTAATCCGAGGGCGCTTGAGTGTCCACATCGAATACCGAGGCAAGGATATTCTCATAATCGATGCCCAATGGATCTATAACCAGCCTTTTAACTTCCCTGGCAGCCCAGGCCTGGTTCGAGCCTTTTCCGGCCAGCTCGCTGGGGATGTCTCCCGGATGGGTCGTAACCAGGAAGTGGGGGAGCTTAGACCCATACCGCTCTCTGATCCTGCCAGCGATATCTTGCGCATCAGCCCCGGCTCGGCCTTCAGTGGCTAGAACCACTATGAATTTATCGAGTGGATAGTCCGTCTTAACGAGACTGTCGAACGTTTCCTTAACTATCTCGTATGACTCCTTGTACATAGGCAGTATGACCAGGTGGCGCACCGCTTCCCAGCCGGGCAGTTTGCGTGTCTCCGCCAGCCAGTCCCGTTTCATATTCTCCCGCATGACCCCAAAGGTGGAGCGCAGGTGCAGGGACATATATACGGTCTTGAGCAGCCAGTAGGTGTCGAAGAAGATGATAAACACGGCCATCCAGAAAGGAATGTATCTGGATAAGACGACTATGAGGATAAGCGTGCCCCAGGCCAGTACTCCCGGCAGGAACTCGAAGGCCCGGTACAGTTTGCTGGAAACACCCGCCGATCTTGAGTCGGGACTTTCACTGACAAGTCTTTGGTCAAAGTTGAACATATTACACGGTCGGCAAGCGCGGTTCGGGCGGCCCAGGGATGATCTCCGCAACCGGATTAAAGAATCAGGAACTGCCCTAGGGAATATGCTCCGGCCCCGAGCGTTGCCAGGGTCAAGGCGGCCGCCAGTAAAATCAGGTCTAATTCATAACCGTCGACGAAGCCCTTGCCCTGTTTGATCTTCCAGATCATCGCCACGAACATCTCGATGGCAAAGAGGACCGCCAATGGTTGAACGTAGATTCCCAATATAATAGCCAAACCGCCTATAGGTTCAAGCAGGGCGATCAGGGTACCCCACAGGGCACCGGGGCGAAAGCCCATAGCGCTGAAGCCAGCCTGAGTCTTACGGATATCCTTTATCTTAGGCCAACCGTGAGCCAGGAATATTGTGCCCACAACCACCCTTAAGACAAATAGGGCCTGTAGGCTCCAGATCTGAAGGATTATGTACAGATTAGAAAACATTTTGAAACTGCATACATTCAGCCTGCACGACCTTTGCTGTGGACATACAGATACATTATATTATACCTCTCCACATATTACGTTTTATCTTGCCTATAACGCAACGCTACATGTAGAATAATTGCGGTCTTGACCCTATCGTCTAGTCCGGCCTAGGACGCCAGGTTTTCATCCTGGAAACTCGGGTTCGAATCCCGATGGGGTTACAAATATTGAACGCGCGTGGTGGTTAAATTATGATATCTACCGTGGGTTCAAGAGGATATCTAAAACAGACTGCAATTTCAAATCAAAGTAAGTGAACCGTGAAGATATTAGCTATAGAAACAAGTTGCGATGAAACTAGTCTTGCGCTCGTTGAAGCGAAGGGTGGAGATAACAACGATATACCTACTTTCAAGATAGAGAAGGCTCTGGTTGCCTCGCAGATCAAGATACACCGCCAGTTCGGCGGCGTAGTTCCCAACTTGGCCAAGCGAGAGCACTTAAAGAACCTACCTTTCTTATATAGGAAGATGTTCGGCTCCGGACGGAAAGAGGCGCGTTTGTGGGAGAAGATAGACATGATCGCGGTCACGGTGGGGCCGGGCCTGGAACCGGCGCTATGGGCGGGCATAACCTTCGCGGAGGGATTGGCCAAAGAACACAGTAAACCCCTGATGGGAGCCAACCACTTGGAGGGACATCTGTACAGCTTCCTGCTCAAGCGGAAGGCCAGAATAAAATTAGAGCCAGCTAGACTGTTTCCCGCTATCGCCCTAATCGTAAGCGGCGGGCATACTATCCTGCTCAGGATGGACGATCTCTACCATTGGAAGAAAATCGGCGAGACGAGAGACGATGCCGTAGGTGAAGCCTACGATAAAGTAGCCAGACTTCTAGGACTGTCCTACCCCGGCGGACCGGAGATAGAACGGTTGGCCAGAGTCGGCGATCCTAAGGCCATAGATTTTCCACGGCCGATGATCTATCACAAGAACTATGACTTCAGCTTCTCCGGACTGAAGACGTCCGTCCGCTACTATGTAGTAACCCACCCCGAGATCGAGACCGGCAAGAAGGGCAAAGCGGATATAGCCGCGTCATTCCAGCAGGCCGCTCTGGACGTGCTGGTTAGAAAGACAGCTAAAGCCGCATCTGACGCCGGAGCGAGATCGCTGTTAGTTTCCGGCGGCGTATCGATAAACGGCGCCCTCCGCAGACGCTTTAAAGAAGAATTCGGCGACGACATGGACGTATATTTCCCGCATAGGGAACTATGCAACGACAACGCAATCATGATCGCGGCAGCGGCATACATTAAACTCCTTCAAGGGAAAAAGTACCGGCCAGCAGCTCAGGCAAATCTGAATATGTGAGTGCCACGGAACTAGGCTATAATCTAATTTAGAAATACATGCCTGACCAGTTGCCGCCACAATACAATTCCAAAGAGACCGAGGAGAGGGTGTACAAAATATGGGAGCAGTCGGGGTTTTTTAATCCGGATAAGCTGCCCGACGCCGATAAGCGGGAACCGTATACCATAATCATGCCTCCCCCTAACGCCAACGCCCCGATGCATGTCGGACACGCTTTGTTTGTGACGGTTGAGGACATTATCATCCGCTACCAACGGATGCGCGGCAGGAGAACTCTGTGGTTGCCGGGGACAGACCATGCCGGATTCGAAACGCAGGTGGTGTTCGAGAAAAAGTTGGAGAAAGAGGGCCGCAGCCGGTTTAACATGCAGAGAGAAGAGTTTTATAAGGAGATATGGGATTTCGTCCAAAACAACAAACATATCACCGAAAACGGCCTGCGCCGACTGGGCGCGTCGTGCGACTGGTCGAGGAATATATTCACCCTCGATCCCAGGATAGTTAAGATAGTTTATGCCACATTCAAGCAGATGTACGAAGACGGTCTGGTCTATCGGGGCAACCGCATCTGCAACTGGTGCACCAAACACCAAACAGGATTATCTGACCTGGAAACAAAATACGAGGAACGGGAGGATCCCCTGTACTACATGAAATACGGGCCGATCACGCTGGCCACCGTTCGTCCGGAGACCAAGTTCGGCGATACGGCCATCGCGGTCAATCCGGCCGACAAGAGATACAAGAAATATATCGGCCAGGAAATAGAGATAAAGACATTGCTCGGGCCGAAAAGGATGAGAGTTATAGCCGACGACGTAGTGGATATGGCCTTCGGCACCGGAGCGGTGAAAGTCACGCCGGCGCACGATCCGGCCGACTTCGATATCTGGCAGCGCCACAAGAATGAGATACCGGGGCCGATAGAGGTAATAGACCGACGCGGAAGATTGACCGAAGCTGCCGGCCCGTACTCCGGGATGAAGGTGGCCGAAGCGAGAAAGAAGGTGGTCGAGGATATGATCAGGGAGGGCCTTATAGAGAAAGTTGACGAACATTATAAACACAATGTGCAGCTGTGCTACAGATGCGGAACGGTGATTGAACCCCTGATCGTACCGCAATGGTATGTGGCTATGACCAAGCCTCTTCCGGACGGCCGGCCGTCACTGAGGGATATGGCAACGAAAGCGATCAGGGAAGGCAAGGTGAAAATATTAACCGAACGCTTTGAGAAAATATTCATGCACTGGATGGAGGAGTTAAGGGATTGGCCTATATCGCGACAGATCTGGTGGGGCATCCCGATACCGGTCAAGTACTGCAAGGACTGTGGCCAGATAATAATCGATATTGATAATAAGGTAGGCTCCTGCAGTAAGTGCGGCTCAAAAAATATTGAGGTTGATACGGATACGTTCGATACGTGGTTTTCTTCGGGCCAATGGCCCTTCGCCGCGTTACAGGCCCAAGGCCACGATGATTTCAAGACTTACTTTCCCACCCAAGTCATGGAGACGGCAGCGGATATACTGTTCTTCTGGGTGGCAAGGATGATAATGCTCTCCTACTACCGGACCAATCGGGAACCATTCCGTCTGGTCTACCTGCACGGGTTGGTGCGGGACAAGGATCGACAAAAGATGAGTAAGAGCAAGGGTAACGTCGTCGATCCATTGGGAGTTATCGAGCTTTATGGAACAGATGCGCTACGTTTCGCCCTGATATTTTCCACCGCAGCCGGCAACGATATCCCCTTGGCCGAAGACAAGATTCGGGGGATGAAGTACTTCGTAAATAAGCTGTGGAACATCGCCAGATATATAGTAACCAACACATCGGCCGATGATTTCTCGGCTGTCGATAAGCCGCCGGAAGCCAAGACGGGCGCCGACAAGAATATAATCAATAAGGTGGTGGAGATGTCCAAAACGGCAACGGAGGAGCTTGACGGATTCCAATTCCACGAAGCTGCTCAGGCGATATATCAATTCACCTGGCACGAATTGGCCGACGTATATATCGAAGCAAGCAAACAGCAACTCCAGGATAAGGAACTCTCAGCTAACACCAAGAAGATCTTGGCCTACCTGTTGCAAAGGATTCTTATCCTACTACACCCGTTCACGCCGTTTGTGACCGAGGCTATATGGGATAAATTGCCCAATAGGCAGAATCTCCTGATTATACAAAGATGGTAAGTTCGCCGATATATCTGTTCCTGCTGGGATTATTCCCCGCTCTATTCTGGCTGCTCTTCTTCCTGATTGAGGACAGCAAGAAACCGGAACCGATGGGCATGATCGCCGAAGTCTTCACCGCCGGAGCGCTCTCCGGCGTGGTCGCGGTGGTTCTGGAGGCGTTGGTCTTAAGTAACCTGTCTGCTAACCGTTTCTTTGGAATGAACACTCCCGGCGAATTCCTTATTTTCTCATTCATAGAGGAGACGGTGATATTCCTGGCGGCCTATTTCACTATTGCCAAAAATAGATTCCATCACCAGCATCTGGATGCCATGGTCTATATGGTGACAGCGGGTCTAGGATTCGCCGCGCTCGAGAATATACTCTACCTGCTGTCGAGCGGCTCGGCTGTGGCCATACAGACGATACTCATACGTTCAGTGGGAGCTACGCTGCTGCACGCCATAGCCTCCGGGATCGTAGGGTTTTATTGGGCCGAAAGAAAGGTGGTTAAGGGACTGGGTATAGCGACCCTAGTTCATACCGCATTCGACTGGCTGGCCTATTTTTCCCCCTCTCAGGTCTATTCAATCGCCTTCGTATTGATTGTCTCCTTCTTCATTTTCCACGACTTTGATATACTTAAGAGCGAAGATAATGGCTGAATTACAGAACAAAATCCAAATGGATGAGGGCGAGGGTCAACTGACCGTCGACGTATACCAGAACGGCGATGAGATCGTGGTGCAGGCTCCGATTGCCGGCATATCTCGAGAGGACTTGGATATAGAGGCCACCGGGGAATCGGTAACTATCAGGGGGGAGAGAAAGCGGAGCGATAAGATAAGCGATAGCGATTACTTGTATCAGGAGTGTTTCTGGGGGAAGTTCTCCAGATCGATAATCCTGCCGCAGGAGGTGGACCCAGACAGCGCCAAGGTGTCCTTGAAGAACGGAGTACTCACCGTACGTCTGCCCAAGATCCGCCGCAGTGTTACCCGTAAGCTTCTGGTCAAAGAGGACTGAGATCGGATCCTCGGTTCTATGGCAAGCAAAATCCCCGCGCCAGCGGGGATTTACAATCTCACTTCGGAGTGACCGTCAAGCTCGCTCAGACCTAGGGGAGAAGTTCCCTTTGTATAGAACTTTCTCTTCTAATTAATAAAAGAGGTTGGGATCACTCCAGAG
>CAZWFV010000016.1:0-9677 GCA_964633405.1 uncultured Candidatus Saccharibacteria bacterium | reverse complement strand
AAAACTCGGTATTGGTGGGCGAAAGCGCACTTTCACCCTCACTTTTTGATAAAAATCGTCTGCCCTAAAAATTTCTGGCTCGAACCCGTTGTTAAAAAATCGTCGTATCGTCTTTACCCCCGTCCCACCTAGCGTTGCGCTTCGCGCAACGCGCAAAAATTTTCTAAAAACTGGTGGTGTTTCCTGCTTGAGCCGGAGAGAGGAATCGAACCCCCAACCTCTGCTTTACGAAAGCATTGCTCTGCCGTTGAGCTACTCCGGCTGATATGATGTAAAAACGCATCCATTATACTTAGGGTAGCCCATAACGGCAATCTGCCACAAGGTGGATTACCTATGGTTTCAAGGCTTGGAATCCGGTTGCAAGTAAAAGCTGACTTCCAAATATATAGAACATTAAGACCGCAAACAGCATCGGGGCGCCCAGCGTGGTATAGGTCTCCTTAAGGAGCAGCATGCGGAATACGGAAACGATGGCCACCGCTATGAATACCAGGGGTATGAATATTACAAACCCGGGCCAGCCGACCAGAAGTGCCGTGAGAGCCCCTAGTCCAACTTCGCCTTCTTCAAAGAAACGGTCCTTGTACCTCTGCAGCGCTTTCAATAAGAGCCAGAACGCCAAGGCGGAGGCAAGAGCCAGAACGGCACCCAGCCAGAACCGACCCCAACTGTAGAAGATCAGGTAGCCGAACTTAGTGTGCATAAAGGGCAGGTCGTACCACAGGGTCAGACCGTTCATCACGTGAGGCAGGGGTGCGTTGGCGAAGTACTGGGCAATCTTATCCGAGCTGGTTGCCCAGATATCGTATTGGGCAACGGTATTGATCAGGGCGTAAACTGGGTAATATATGATCATTACCCATATCAGTTTCTTTGACCAAGAAGACAGCGAAAGCTTGCCGCGCTGAAAATACACCGCTAGGGCCGCCATAAAAACAGCTATAGGGACCAAAACATCAAGCCACGAAGATAGAAAGAGTAGTATGCTCTGCATAGGACCGACGTATGATATTATATATCCCAAATTATAACAGAAAAGCCTGCGGGTGACGGCCTAAGCCGCCCTTAACCGATTACAAGCCAGGCACCTCCTGTTATATAATGCATATGTGGCTAGAAGATAAACAAAAATCGCAACAGCAATGAAATACACGTTACCCAAGCTTAATTACGATTACGACGCGCTGGAGCCGCACATCGACGCAAAGACAATGGAGATACACTACTCCAAGCACCACCAGGCCTACATTAATAAACTCAACGGCGTGCTAGAGAAATACCCGGATTTGCAAGCTAAAAGCATGGATGAAATCCTGGCCGACATTAACAATTTTAACATGGACGAGAAAGACCGCGTGACTCTGCTTAACAACGCCGGCGGTCACGCGAATCATTCCTTCTTCTGGGAGATAATGGCCCCCAAAAAAGAGGTGGACGACAAGTTGGCCAAGGATATAAACAAGACCTTCGGTTCGGCGGATGAATTCAAAAAACTGTTTGGGGACACCGCCATGTCGCGCTTCGGCAGCGGCTGGGCCTGGCTCGTAAGAGACGGTTCGGGAAAACTGATGATATATTCCACGGCCAACCAAGATTCCCCGGTGACACATGGACACGTACCGGTGATAGCTTTAGATGTGTGGGAACACGCTTATTATCTCAAATACCAGAACCGCCGCGGCGACTACGTGCAGAACTGGTGGAATGTGCTCAAGCTGATATAGCATATCTATCCCCTATGGATGCAGACTTAAGCGAACTTAAGCGTATTGTGCCGGACTCAGTACTGCCCTACCCGGAGAGACCAGCGGACCGCGTAAAGTACTTCTTCTGGCGCATGGTTTTCCCCCGCACATATCGCGGCGTGCGTGATGGGTTGCTTTCAGCTGGCATCATAAAGCACGGCGGACGCCAACATTATCCTCTGGGCAGGCTGTCCCACGACAAAAATATGACTGATTTTCTGGAATACATGCGGGAACAGGGGTTCGGAAACCATTTCGTAGCCTGGGAAGACGAGGAAGAATTGATCGGCCTGCGGAAACTAGACGGCTTTGACAAACAATATCATATAAGGGTGTTCAGGGACGGCGAGTTGCGCGGACATTATGAATACACTCCCGAGTCCCACTGGCTATGGCACCTGACCAAGTTTGAGCAGGAGGAGAGGCGCGAGGCCTTCCTGAAACTGTTGGGGGGCTGGGTGGAGATCGACCGATGCACCGCCGAACGGTGTTAGAATAGTAACTATGCCAAGCAACAAGGAGCTTTACCTGCGCAATATCATCTTCGGCATATCCGACAGTCTTGTCTCGACCGTAGGGCTACTGTCCGGGATAGACGTCAGCGGGACTACGAGGCAGATAATCTTATTGACCGGTGTTGTCTATGCTTTCGTTGAGGCTTTTTCCATGGCTATAGGGAGTTTCTTTTCTGAAGAGTCCGCGGAGGAATACGAAGTTAAAAACGAGGTTGGCACCGCCAGGCCCATATCCGCGGCGGTGATTATGTTCGTCTCGTTCGTGCTCGCGTCTCTTATACCGATCGTGCCGTATGTAATATTCGACCTATCCGTCGCACTCTGGGCATCGATAGGGCTGTCGATAGCAACTCTATTCGTATTGGGACTGGTCAGTGCAGAGGTAACCAAGGTCAAGATGATCGAACACGGGGTAAGAATGGCAGCGTTAGGCGGAGCAGCAATCATCATCGGTGTAGTCGTGGGCAAGTTGGTCATATTCAGCTAGACACTCCTTAATTAACTCTTGTAAATTTGATATAATTTTATCTTAATGGAGACCGTGCAAATACCGGAACCGAAGTTGTCGCGTTTGCTGTTCTCGGACACCCGCCTTTCATGGCTGTGGCTTGTATTGCGGCTGTACGTAGGTTGGGAGTGGCTAACCGCCGGCTGGGATAAACTACTGAGTCCGGCTTGGTTGGGAAGCAGCGCCGGAAGCGCGCTACAGAGGTTCCTAAGCGGGGCGTTGAGTAAGGTGGGAGGTCAACATCCGGACGTATCTTCGTGGTACGGAAGCTTCCTCACGTCGGCCGTTTCGGGACACGCCGTTTTCTTCTCGTATTTGGTGACCTACGGTGAACTGCTCGCCGGAATAGGGTTGATAGTCGGTGCGTTCACCGGCATAGCGGCTTTCTTCGGAGCCTTCATGAATCTGAACTACCTGCTGGCCGGGACCGTAAGCACCAACCCCGTCCTATTCGTCTTGGAGTTATTCCTAATGTTGGCTTGGCGCAACGCTGGCTGGCTGGGTATCGATCGTTGGCTTCTTCCGGTATTGGGGGTTCCCTGGAAGCCAGGAAAGGTGTTCCAGGAGCAGAGTTCTACCTAAGGAGTGACATAAGCGCTTTAGCCAACCTTCTTGAATCGTGGCGGATAAGTTTATCTGAACCGGTGTAGAGCAAGTCGGCGCGGACGTATCTGATGCCATCCGACGATTTAGCGATAGGCGGCTTCACGTATTCAGAACGCTCGTGTTTATACCTGTTTATAATCCTTGAGGAGGGTTTCTTCTTATTGAACAGGGCGTAATCGAGCGAACCGCCTCCCATGTATTTCTTTATAGCCCTAACAAAATCCTCCGCTTCGAAACCGTGAGTCTCGCTCTCTTTGGTCATTAAGTTGCAGACGTATACTTTCCGCGCCTTCGATCTATTCAATTCTTCCCTGACGCCGTGCACTAATAAGTTAGGGACGATACTGGTGTAAATATCTCCGGGGCCAAGGATAATAAGGTCTGCTTCGCGCATGGCTTTCTTTGCGACCGGATTAATATATGCATCGGGCTTCAACCAAACATTCTCGATGTGTGCGCGATTTGCGACTTTCGGGATATCGATATTGGTCTCGCCGCGTATGATCTTGCCGTTGGTCAGCTTGGCCATGAGTCTAACGTTGTCGAGGGTAGCCGGCACCACCCTCCCCTTCACATTCAATACGGAGGACGCTTCCTCCAGGGCGGCCTCAAAATTGCCGGTCACCTTCTCCAGGGCCGACAGGAACAGGTTGCCGAACGAATGTCCATGCAGCCCGCCCCCCTCAAAGCGGTAGTTAAACAGATCCCGCATCGTATTGCTCGACTCGGACAAAGCTACCAACGCCCTTCTGATGTCTCCGGGAGGCAGCACTCCGTAATCATCCCGCAATATACCCGTAGAGCCGCCGTCATCGGCCATAGCGACAATCGCCGTCAGCCTTACCGGGAGATCCTTAAGCGCGCTCAGAACCACGAAGGTGCCTGTTCCGCCACCGATAGTCACGACGTTCTTCATTACAGTTATGTCCTTACGTCAGTGTAATCCTTGTTATAGGGTTTCCTGAAGAGGAGAATCCAGAAATAGTTGACTGCGTAGCGTGCGCCAGTGCGGATCGTTCCTTCCTTTGCTAAGCGACGACCTGAGCTCATTATCGGCAGATTGAAGGTAAAGATCACTTTCCCGACCTGACTGATGCGGCGGGCCAAATCGGTATCCTCGCCGTAGAAGCTAATCTTGGTATCGTAGCCGCCGATCTTCTCCAGCGCGCTCCTACGAAGGATAGTGTTGCCACCCTGGAGCATAGCTCCCTTCTTCAGTATGAAATGGTCCACAAGATAGGATAAGTAGCCGACGTAATAGAATATCCGCGCCCAGAAGCGTTGCGCCGCGGACAGATCGTAATAGATATACGGCCCGGAGAGTGCGACGAGTCTCCCGTCGGCCGCGAAGTAGCCCGCGACCTTACTTATCCAACCGGGTGTAAGGCGGCTGTCGGCATCGACTTGCGCGATGAGGTCGCCGGTCGTCCTCAGGAATCCGGCCTGCCGTGCGAAGAGCAATCCTTTCCTGGATTCCCTGACCAGTATCACGCCGGGATATTTTCTTACCACATCCGCCGTGTGGTCTTTAGAGGCATTGTCCACGACAATAATCTCGACTTGGCAAGCCGCGCTGTCTTTCTGTTTTATTATCGATTCAAGGCAATCGCCGATGAATCTCTCTTCGTTGTACGCCGGGATAACGAAACTGAGTTTCATGGTTATCTCCCGCTATTATACTTCGCTACAACGGTTTGGTATCTTTTCTCCCATATCTCGGCAATGACAGGCGGAGCGAAATCTTTGACGCGACGTTCACCATTCACACCCAGCTTATCCCTTAGGGCAGGCTCGTTGAAAAGTCTTAGAATATGATCGGGCAGACTGTCCTCCTTCCCTTCTTCTATAAGAATTCCACACTTATCGTTAACGTACTCGGCCAATCCCCATATTTTGCTGGCAACGACAGGTATACCGCTGGCCATGGCCTGCATGGCGACTATGCTCTGCGACTCCGCTGTGCTCATTATCGTGAATACATCGGAGGCTGAATAAACCTCTGACAGCTCTTTTTGATCCTCGATGAAGCCAAGCACCTTTACGTTTTTCGACACGCCCAAATCCTTGGTTAGATTCTCCAATCTTGCCCTATCGGGACCGTACCCCACCATCACATAATTGATATCGGGTATTCTCTTAACCAGCTTGGCCACGGCGTGAATCATAAGGTCGATTCTCTTTTCTGTAGCCATGCGTCCGGCGTATAGCACGGCGAAATCCGAAAGGCCGTATTTTCTCTTGAGCGCTTTCTTCTCGCTTAACGGGCGGGGATGGAACCTGGAAACGTCTATGGGGTTGGAGATCGCTTCGAACGGCCTGCGGAACCCGTGGGTCGTCATCTCATCAACCACATTGTGCGCCGGCGAACTCATGAAATCGCAGCGATTGTAGAACCAGACCGTATAGTCCAATAATAGTTCGTCTAGATGCCTGAATCTGATCGGGCTGTAACGGACAAACTCGCGCATCGGAGTGTGATTAGTACCAACCAGCGGCTTATGTAATACCTTTGCGGACATGAGTCCCTCTATGCCGGCTCCGAAGGGGAGGTGAACGTGTATTACGTCGGGGTTGAACTTCCTGACGACAAGCCAGCGCAACCCGGTGAGCATAAGGGCGCGCCCTTGGCTGGTGCCCGTCTTATACGGTAGCGCCCAAAGTCGGGTGACCTTAACATTCTTGCCTAAGTCTATTTCCTTGTATGGAAGATTGAGTGTTGTGAAGTTCTTCTTGGGGTGGTTGGGTACGTAGAAGTGGATCTTGTGCCCGCGCGCACCGAGTTCTCTTGCGGTCGTGACTATCGAATCAGATATCCCGGAGAGTTCCGGGTAGAAATTGTCCGAGAAGAAGGCTATACGCATACTGCTGTGGATTTATTCCTCTTCTAGTCTCTTGGCGATCTTGTCGTAGAACCGCCTCTCAAAGTACATAAGCGTGAAGAAGACCGCTAGGAAGAACAATATCAGATATCCGCCCATGCGGATATAGTGCTCAATGGTGCTGTAAGCGGCGCCGAAATAATACCCGACGACCAAATAAAAAAGCGAGCTCGGGACGATAATGATTAAGCTCCAGGTCAAGTATTTTTTCACGTTCATCTTCATAAGGCCGGCGACGATAAGGCCGGGAGTTGCAAGCAGCGGTATCAATTTTATGAGCACCAGCGATTTGACCGCATGTTTCTCGATCATCTCCTCCAGGTGCTTCAGTCTTTTGCTGTCCAGGCCCAGGTAGCCGCCGTACCTATCTACGAATCGTTCCCTGCCCCAGAATCCGATGGCGTAATACAAGATGTCGGGAATGAAATTTCCGAGGATGGAGAGCAACAGCACTATCCATACATTGAAATAGCCCAAGGCGGCGGCAAAGGCGCCGGCAGCTGTGATCACCGGCCCCTCAGCCAGCATCACCAGGAACATTAACGTGTACCCGTTCTGTATAGCCCACTGAGCAGCGGGCCACAATGTCGAGAAAAACATATAATGATTATTCTGAGTCTATTGCCCCTAGAAACAGGAATTGGGCGCAATTTAATTACTACCTCATTTTGGTCCATATTACCAGGTTGATGAAAATAATACGCGAACCAACGCATAACCAGTTTGACACGAGCCCTGTTAAGTTTAATTATTGTGTAAAGGTCGCATTGCCCGGTGGTCATGGTTATCCAAGAGAAAGACTGACCACGAGGGTCGGCCTTCTCTCTTCCTTAAAAACTATGGGAACAATCAATAGGATCCGTTCCGGTCTTAGGAGTCGTG
The DNA here is from genome assembly GCA_964633405.1 of uncultured Candidatus Saccharibacteria bacterium. Taxonomy (GTDB): domain Bacteria; phylum Patescibacteriota; class Minisyncoccia; order UBA6257; family Colwellbacteraceae; genus JAMCRD01. The sequence continues at coordinate 2,539 of CAZWFV010000016.1, read as the reverse complement.
TTGTATCGTACGGGAAGACTAACGGCTTATCCCCTTTCATGAGAATCCGCTATCTGACGAAGAAGCACGGCTTCTTCGTCCACAGGCCCGATTGCCCGGGAGAATGGTACCACTCGCTGACATTGAATGGCGCCAAGGAGTCGGCCAATAGGCTAATAGACAGCCTGAGGGGTTGCCGGGGGTTCAATCCCAACATATACCGGCAGTTGGTATTGGTGAGAATGTCCGTCTTGATCAGCGAACCGCGCCATCCAGCGAGAGAGATCGATTTCTGGGGCATAGATTACGACAGGTCAACACGGAAGTATCACGCTTTCATGCCCGGCGTATTCGAACAAGAGTATGAAGTGCCGCTTAACGAGGCGGTGGCCATTCCTGGATACGTCTTGCAATACGAGATCGATGCTTGGAACGAGAAGCATTTCCCCTAAAGAATAAAAAGAGCGTCTTTACGCTCTTTTTATTTTGCAACGAAAGACGGGCTGTATGGTAATATAAGAAAAAGAATGCAGGCTGTTATTCTGGCCGCCGGCGAAGGGACAAGGTTACGCCCATTGACCAATGACGTCCCCAAATGCCTTCTGCGAGTCGGCAAAAGGACCATCCTAGAACACTCTATCTCGCAGCTCCCCGGCGAGGTGGATGAGGTTGTCATCGTTGTCGGCCGCTTCAAGGACAAGATAAAGGGGGCTTTCGGAAACTATTTTCAGGGTCATCCGATACGTTATATCGAACAGAAAGAGAGACGAGGCACGGGGGACGCCCTTTTCATGTGCAGAGACGTCCTGCGCGAGAGATTCCTGGTAATGATGGGTGACGACATCTACCTGAGGAGGGACGTTGAGAACTGTCTTAAACACAGTCTCTGTATCCTGGCTCATAGATTGGAATCCCCGGAACGGTTCGGGGTGCTTAAGGTGGAGAACGGCGTTCTTAAAGACATAGTTGAAAGCCAGAAGATATCCGCCGGCAGTCTTATAAACTGCGGGCTGTATATCCTGGACCGGAAGATTTTCGACTATTCCCTCGTGCCCATAACCGACACGGAATACGGCCTGCCGCAGACGATCGTAAAGATGGCGAGCGACTATCCCGTGACCATAGAGACAGCGACCTTTTGGATGCCTGTTAATACGCTGATGGACTTGAAACAAGCGGATAAATACTTAAGGAAGATATATTCATAGTCCGCCTATCGCAATATATGGGGTTTGTAACGGAGCCTTAACCCGTGGCGTATGTTATAATATCAAGAAATTGATATCGTAAAAGGTCGAATCAATAAGATCAATAACCAACAACAACTTAGAAATGATGAATAGGTTAAACTGGAAGGTCGCGGCGTTAGCCGCCATCGCGGGCGCTGCTTTCATCACGTCATTCGCTCTCGCTAGTGCCTTTGCAAGCACCGCATCGCTTACAGCATCTTGCTCCGGGGTAGTGTCGGGCGCAACGGTGACGTGGACAGCCACTTCGACTGGCGGCAACGCTCCCTATAGCTTCCTTTGGTCAGGTGACCCAAGCGTTGCGGGAAGCACGGGTACGTCTATCGTCTACACCTACGGTGCGAACGGCATTTACAGCGCTGGCGTAACGGCTACAGACGCATCGTCTACAACGGCTGCAGCTAGCTGTTCTGCGACGGTAAGCTCCATCGCGACATCAACGCCTCCCGAACCAAGGATAAAGCCGGCCATGCTGTCGATCAATCCGGAGGGTCATTTCCTGGCTCACGGCATGATTGTAACCAGCATTGCAAGCAATTCATTTCAGGCACAGGTATGGGGCATAACCTATACAGTGAATTGGTCGGGTAGTCTAAATAGGGGAGATGCTGAACTGTGGTTCCGCGAGGGGCCAGCAAGTCCTACTTCCAAGATCACCAACCAACTTAAAGTGGGCGATGAAGTCGGCGTTTCCGGCCTCATCAGTTCATCTTCGCCGTTAGTCGTCAGCGCCCGAGTGGTTCGCGACTACAGCATTGTATATGCACGTTCTGAGGCAGAGATGGGAGGACAAGGGAATGGCAATGCAGAGGGGCAGGGTAACGGTAACGAGAATACGGGTGAAGGCAATGTCCACTCTAACGTAGGGGCTACAAGCTCGTTCAACATCAACCAGATACAGACGCATCTGGAAGATCTTCTCAACCAGTTGAAGGGTCTTCAGAACCTTTTCCGTGGCAACCACGGTCAGTAATTGCCATAGAACCGATAAGCCTTGTAACCAAAAAGCCCCAAGAGGGCTTTTTGGTTTAGAATCGAGATTATGTCGTTTACCTGAATGCTTATGCGGTCGGCTTCTTATCGAACGCTGACCAGATAGCCAGAAGCGCGACAAGCAAACCAGCGATTACAAAGCGGATTACGTGCCCGCCCCCTATATAGGCCATTACAATTACCGCTAGTCCCAAAATCACGTTTACCCACTGCTTCCACATATATATGTTTAGACTTGATGATTGTTATTTCGGCCTTTGTAATATCAGTATACCATTTTTGGTGGCTGGGGTCCGTATCGCGACGATAAAGATCAGTCT
>CAZWFV010000015.1:0-10405 GCA_964633405.1 uncultured Candidatus Saccharibacteria bacterium | reverse complement strand
GATCAATTGTTATTTTGCCGTCCTCCTCCAATTCGTCGAGGGCACGGAAATATGGATCGGGAACTGGCCCGTATGTGCGGCGCAAATACTGCATCCCACTCATACTCTCAAAGTTTTCGTAATACCAAGCAAAGTCCGCAAGGTAGAGTAGTTTGGCAAGTTTTGTTTTAGGTACCCTCCCGTCTGGCGACACAGGCGACTTGAGATACGCAAGAATCATCTGCTTGTACTTTTCGTACTGCGGAGCCGTCGCCTTTGAGAGTTCTTCTATTGAGATGCCGTACAATGCGCAGAGTTTCTCTGCTTCTTGCAGAGTCATTTCCCGACGGCCCCGTTCGACTGCCATATACGACTGACGCGAAAGGCCGAGTTTCTCGGCGACGGCCGACTGCGAGACCCCTCTCTTTATCCGAAGGGACCTGATAAACGGCGCATATTTTGTGCTCATAATAGTAGTGTACATAACCTATGTATAAAGTGCAAACATAACATGTTGATAAATTTGACATCTCTACTCTCTTGGTGGGCGCTGAGGGATTTGAACCCCCGACTTCTTCCGTGTAAAGGAAGCACTCTAGCCACTGAGTTAAGCGCCCTTTTTAAGGTCTAGTCTAAACCATGGACCGATTTAATTCTAGCAATCTGTCGGCCCGGCAGGACTCGAACCTGCAACCAATCGTGTATAAGACGATTGCTCTGCCATTGAGCTACGGGCCGCCGTTAGTGGATTCTACAACTATACCGCAATCGGCTTCAAATTATATTCCTTGATGAGTCCGTAGAACTCCTCCTGCTCCAGGGTCTCTTTTTCTATGAGTGCCCTGGCTACTTTGTTCAGCGCTTCGCGATACGTGGTCAGTATCTTCTCCGCGGCGCGGTAAGCGCGGTCGATGAAATTCCTGACTTCATTGTCGATCTGCTCGGCAACCTCTTCGGAGTAGTTCTTCTCGGTGGATATTTCGCGGCCCAAGAAAATCAGTTCCTGGGTATTGCCGAAGGTCATTGGTCCCAACTTATCACTCATGCCGTACTTAGTCACCAGTAGGCGCGCCGTATTCGAGGCGGTGCTCAGATCATTGGATGCGCCGGTGGTTATGTCGTCGAACACCATTTTCTCCGCGGCGTGGCCGCCTAGGGCCACCGCTATGTCCGCCATGAATTGAGACTTGGTCTTGAGGTGTTGATCTTCAAGGGGAAGTTTGAGCGTATAGCCGCCGGCTCTTCCGCGGCTGACCACGGACACCTTGTGCACCGGATCAGAATCCTTCAGGCCGGCGGTGACCAGCGCATGACCGGCTTCATGGTATGCGGTTATCTCCTTTTCTTTATCTGATATCAGGCGGCTCTTTCTGGCCGGTCCCAACATCACCTTCTCGATTGATTCGTAGAAATACTGCTGGACTATCTTGTCGTGGCCGCTCTTGACTGTGAGTATGGCCGCCTCATTTACCAGGTTGGCTAAGTCGGCTCCGGAGAAGCCCGGGGTTCTTGTCGCCACTCTGCGCAGGTCGACGTCGGGGGCCAGCGGCTTATTCTTGGTGTGGATTTTCAAGATAGCCTCACGCTCGTTTATGTCCGGCAGATCCAATACGACGCGGCGGTCGAAACGCCCCGGTCTTAACAGCGCTGGATCCAACACGTCCGGACGATTCGTTGCCGCCAGCACTATTACCCTGGAATCACGGTCGAAACCGTCCATTTCCACCAGGATTTGGTTCAAGGTCTGTTCCCGTTCGTCGTGGCCGCCGCCCAGTCCGGCGCCCCTCTCCCTGCCGACCGCATCTATTTCATCGATGAACAATATAGAGGGAGCCGACTGTTTCGCGGTGGCGAAAGCGTCCCTTGTCCTGGATGCCCCCACCCCGACGAACATCTCCACGAATTCCGATGCGGAAATATGGAAGAAGGGAACGTTGGCCTCGCCGGCCACGGCCCTGGCCAAGAGAGTCTTTCCCGTACCGGGCTGGCCCATCAGGAGTACGCCCCTCGGCACGGTCGCCCCTATATCGAAGTATTTCTTGGGGTTTTTCATGAAGTCCACCACCTCCTGCAGCTCCTGCTTTGCTTCCTGCAGTCCGGCGACGTCGGCGAAAGTCGCCCTGTCCTTAAAGCTGGAAAACGGCTTGAGATTGGCCCGGCCGAATGTAAAGGCCTGGTTTATGCCGCCTCTGGCCTGCCTGGTTATATACCAGAATATGAAAATGATGATTACTATCGGCAGCACCGTCGGTATAATTATCCCGACCCAGAAGTTGAAGGATGATTGGTCCTGCACGGATACGGCCACCTTGGACAGCTGGTCCGGGGTCACCCCGTAATTCTTAAGCGTATCAGTGAGACCGACCTCCGTTTCCTTCTCGGAGGAAACGTGCTGGCCGTTTTTAAGAGTCACGTCCAGCGAGTTTCCGTTCACGGAGATGCTGGTAATTTGGCCGGCCTGGACTTCGGCAGCAACCTGACTCAGTGTTTGCGTGCCTTGGCTTTGATTCGTCTGATACAGGGAAGAGATGATGAGGGTAAGCAAAAACAGGAAAATAAGACCCAACAAAACATTCTTATAAAGTTTGCGCATACTAATTTTTCTAACTAAACCTCAACTAGGCAGATGGAGTGGATTTCTTGTCAGCAAGTTTTAGGACGATCCTTTTCTCCTGAGGCTTAACTGATTCTATAACAAATCTGTACATTTTGCCTTCTTCCAGCTGGCGTTTCAACTCCTCGATTGAGCCAAACTCGGAGACATGGATGAGTCCGACTATGGAGGGGTCCAGTTCGATGAACGCTCCAAAGGCATTGAAACGGTGGACCTTGCCCTCGACGACCTCTCCGGCTTTGTACTTATCAGCCACCTTCTCCCAAGGGTCGCTCTTCAGGGCCTTGAGCGATAGGGACACCCGGCCGTCCTTGATGTCGACTATCTTGGCCTGCACCAGATCGCCCACCTTAACCACCTCTTTTGGATTATCGATAAGTTTGTGGTCCAGCTCGGATATATGGACGAGCCCTTCTATGGCCGGTTCGTCGGCGAAGCGCAGGAATGCGCCGAAGCTGGCTACGCCCGAGATTATTCCGGATATGACGTCGCCCACCTTGTGTTTAGTCAGCAGCTCTCGGACATTGTGGCTTTCGACCTCCCGCTCCGAAAGTATGAGTTTATTGCTGCGGGGGTTGATGTTTATTATTTTCACCATCAGTTCTTGGTCGATGAATTTCTTCAACCCCTCGATCATCTTGCTGCGGTCCCCCTCCGTCTCTTTGGGATAGTGGTCGTTGGACAGCTGCGAGGCCGGGATGAAGGCGGCCAGGCCGGACATTTCGGCGATCAGCCCGCCGGCGTTGGCGTCTAGGATCTTTACCTTTATCGGCTCATCCTTTTCCTTAAGGTCGCGCACTTCCTGCCAGGCCCGCTGCTTGCCAGCCTCAGACAGGGAGAGCTCTACGTAGCCCTTATCGTTCTCTGGGTCGACGACCCTCGCGTTTGTCGCGTCTCCCGGGTTCAAACGCCTTAGGACATCTTTGGCGTTCAATAACTCAACGCCGTATATCATACCCGTGCCTACGCGAGGCACCTCGAAGTAGGCCACCCTACCCGTCTTTTCTAGAAGTTTAACTTCGACAAGATCGCCGGTCTTTAGGATCGGCATCAGGTTTGGGTTGTCTTTAAGATATTGGGCTATCGCAGAGTCCTGTTTTAGAGAAACCATGTGCTTAATTTCCACGGGATTATAGGCAAAAGCCAATTGAAAAGCAACGTCCAAGCGAGTAAAATTAGCTTATGGTAATACGAGTCGCTCCCTCCGGGAGCGTCAGTTGTGAGATATCAGATTTCCGCATAGTTGTTGACCCGGCTCCCCGGGAGAGGGGTGGCCTGACCCTGAAAACGTCGGTGGACGTTTCGGCTATAAACGGCGAATCCCCGGAGACAATGACCCACGCCGGAGAATACGAGGTGTCTGGAATAAAAGTGACCGGGCTGGACGTGGAAGGAGAATCGAACGGCAAAACTCTAAAGACCACATATATCATTAACGCTGACGAGATCCGCATGTGCTTCCTCCCCGAGATCGTCAAAGAGCCGAGCGACGCCTTCCTGGAGAAGTTGGGCGACGTAGATATTTTATTTATAATTTCCGGCAAGGGCCTGATCGACGCCAAGAAAGCGGCGGCCATTGTCAAAGAGATCGAACCAGGCATAGTCATACCCCGGAACGACGAGACCGCCAAGGGACTGACCAGTGAGATAGGCAAAAAAGCCGAGGAAATGGATCGCCTGGTCATAAAGCGTAAGGACCTGGAAGATGAGGGAGCAGCTACCAGACTAATATGGATAAGAGAAAAGTAGAGGAGAAATTGCCTGACGCCAACAGGGTGGAGAAGGTTGAGATAACCCAGGAGCTTCGCCGATCCTATCTGGATTATGCGATGTCGGTTATCGTCGGCCGGGCTCTGCCCGACGTGCGCGACGGCCTGAAGCCGGTGCACCGCCGCATACTTTGGGCGATGTGGGAATCGGGCATAACCCACAGCGCCAAATACCGCAAGTCGGCCAATGTCGTCGGTGAAGTGCTCGGGCGCTACCATCCCCACGGAGATGTCGCTGTCTATGACGCCGTAGCCAGAATGGCCCAGGATTTCTCGTTGCGTTACCCATTGATCGACGGACAGGGCAACTGGGGCAGCGTGGACGGGGATTCTGCGGCGGCAATGAGGTATACCGAATGCCGTTTATCGGCAATCGCCGAGGAATTGCTTGCCGATATAGACAAGAACACCGTCGATCTTATTCCGAACTACGACGCTACGCGTACGGAGCCGACGGTCTTGCCGGCCGCCCTGCCGCACTTGTTGATGAACGGGACCGACGGGATCGCCGTCGGCATGGCTACGAAAACCCCCCCGCACAATCTGAGCGAGCTGGTCGGGGCGACGATACATCTCATCGACCATCCCAAGGCAACATCCGAAGATCTCATGGAATTTGTTCAGGGTCCCGACTTTCCGACCGGCGGGATAATCTACAACCGCAAGGATATAGTCGAGGCATACGCCTCCGGCCGCGGCAAGATTACCGTGCGGGCGCTGGCCGAGGTCGACGAGAAGAATATCGTAATCAGCGAGATTCCTTATCAGGTAAACAAAGCCGAACTTCTGACCAAGATTGCCGAACTCATTTCCGAGAAGAAGATTGAAGGGATACGCGACATCAGGGACGAATCAGACAAGGACGGCCTTAGAATCTCGATTGATCTAAAGAACGATGCGGTCCCCCAGAAGGTTCTTAATCAGTTATGGAACTACACCGACCTGCAGAAAGACTATCACCTTAATATGTTGGCTCTGTCCGAAGGACTGAAGCCCAGGGTCATGTCCCTGAAAGACATACTTACCGAATTCATCGCCCACCGTAAGGAAGTCGTGCGCCGCAGGGCCGAATTCAATCTAGCCAGAGCCAGAGAAAGGGCTCATATACTGGAGGGGCTGGCCAAGGCTCTCGACGTCATCGACAAGGTCATCGCCGCCATCAAGAAGTCCAAAGACAAGGAGGATGCCCACCAGAACCTGATCAAACAATTCAAGTTCAGCGATTTGCAGGCGACCGCCATCCTTGAGATGCGCTTACAAACCCTCGCCGCCCTGGAGCGTAACAAGATAGAGGAGGAACTGAAGGAGAAACAAAAACTTATCGCCGAGCTGACCTTATTGCTGAAAAGTCCGGAAAAGATGGCCAAGGTCGTAAAGGACGAGCTCAATGCACTTAAGGATAAGTACGGCGACAAGCGGCGCACCAAGGTTGTCGTCGGTGGGTTGAAGGAGTTCAACGCCGAAGATCTGGTTCCGCAGGAGGAGACGATCATAATGATGTCACGTGACGGCTATATTAAAAGGCTGCAACCAAATACAGTCAGAAGCCAGCGCCGGGGCGGTAAGGGGTTGATCGGCGGGGAGATCAATGAGAGCGATGTCCTGGCCCACGTCCTTAGGGCAAATACCCACGATTACATCCTCTTTTTCACCGATCGCGGACGGGTGTTCCAAACCAGGGTGTATGAAATTCCTGTCGCCTCGCGCACAGCCAAGGGCAAGGACATACACAACTTCCTTGAGATCCAGCCCCAAGAGAAGGTCAACGCGATCATCCCCTATGACGGGAAGAAGAATGGAGGCTATCTGGTGATGGCCACCGCCAACGGCATGATCAAGAAGACCGACTTGGAGGATTTCGGCAACGTTAGGCGCAACGGTATTATCGCCATAGCCCTGAGGAAGGGCGATGCGTTGAAGTGGATCAAACTCTCTTCGGGTAAGGACGAGGTGATCCTCACTACGGTTAAAGGCAAGGCCATAAGATTCAAAGAGAGCCAGGTCAGGCCCATGGGTCGCACTGCAGCCGGCGTCCGCGGCATCAAGTTGGGCGGCAGCGAAGCGGTGAGTTCGCTGAATATAATAACCACCGAACAGATTCCGTCGGCTAGACTGCTAGTGGTGATGTCCAACGGCTTTGCCAAGTTCACGCCGGTCAAAGAGTACAAAGTCCAGGGACGTGGCGGGCAGGGAATCTTGACGGCCAAGGTAACTCCGAAGACGGGCTCGGTCGTCTCCGCTCACATCGTTACCGGCGAAGCGGAACTGTTCGCCGCTTCTTCGCGGGGACAGATAATACGCACAAAGCTGTCGACCGTAAGGGAAACCGGCCGGGCCGCCCAGGGCGTCAGGATAATGAGAGTTGCCTCGGGAGATTCTATCGCCGGCACTACCTGCATCTGACACTTAGGCGCTACAATGTATTAGTAAGATACTAGCAAGGGTTGCCGATGCAATTCACTAAGAACCAAAAAATAATCCTAGGCGTAGCGGGCTTTATTGTCCTATTCTTCCTCCTGGTGTTTGCGAGGATTATCCCTGGGCTTAGGCAGAGTGCGCCTAGGGTGGATCTCCAGTTTTGGGGCGTGGGCGACAGCAACAGCGCCTGGGCGGCGAGCATACAAAGTTATCAGAAGAACTACCCCAACATTTACATCACCTATACGCAGGTCGATCCAGCCAGCTACGAATCCAAGCTGGTCAACGCCCTCGCTGCGGGCAACGGACCAGACTTGTTCATGTTTAATAATTCCTGGTTGCCTAAAAACGGCGATAAAGTGGTACCGGCCCCGGCCTCAGTCATCAGCACCAGCACCTTCGCCAACCTTTTCCCTAAAGTAGCCACTCAGGATTTCGTCCGCAACGGTCAGGTTTATGCCATGCCCCTATCAATCGATACTCTGGCCTTGATCTACAATCGTGATATCTTCGCCCAGCGCGGCGTGGCGATACCGCCGGCGACATGGGCGCAGTTTGATAATGTGGTCAGGCAGGCCAGGGTTGTAAGAAACGGAACAATAAGTACGCCGGCGGTGTCTATGGGAGGGACATTGGCCAGTATGCCCAATGCCGCGGACATACTTAACCTGCTGTTCCTGCAGGCCGGCACGCAGATGACGACCCCTTATGTCGGAGCGACGTTCGCCAGCACGCCGGGACGGACAGCCCTATCCTTCTATACGCAGTTTGCCATGCCGACCAGCGCTTATTACACCTGGAACGATTCCAAGGGATCGGCGTTGGATCTGTTCGCCGGCGGCAAGAGCGCCATGTTTATAGGTTATGCCTCACAGCTGGCCCAGATAAAGGCGGACAGTCCTAATCTTAACCTGGGAATATCGGCCGTTCCCCAATTCAGCCTATCCAGCAAGATAAACTACCCCGATTATTGGGGGCTAGCCGTATCCAAGCAGAGCCAGAACCAAGCTCAAGCTTGGGATTTTGCCGCTTTCGTTGCTACCGACGCAGCCACGGCCGGGGATTACGTAACCAACACGGGCAATCCGCCAGCCTTATTGTCCCTGATAGCCCAGTATCAAAGCGATCCGGTCCTGGGGCCGTACGCATCTCAGGCGCTTACCGCCGAGGACTGGACCGAGCCGGACTCCGACGCCGTGACCACCATCTTCAACAATATGATAGAATCAGTATTAAACAGGTCGGCCACCGTTGGACAAGCTCTGTTAACGGCACAGACCTCGGTCAACAATCTGGGCGGCCTGCAGTAGATCATGATCACGTCAGTTAAATCTAAAGATAATAAGCGGAGCGCGCTGTCGATCTGCAGCATACCCTGCTGGCACATAGTTAACAGTCCAACGGACACGCTGTCCGACCTTGTCCGAAATCTTTTCAACTTCGCCTTTACTATCGCGCCGATCCTGGCCGGTCTGGTGATCATCTACGGCGGGTTCAGGATCATGACCGCGGCCGGGTCGCCGGAAGCGCTTAGATCTGGACGGGAAGCAATAACCGCAGCTATCATTGGATTGGTCATAGTTTTCGGGGCCTGGCTTATAGTCGACACGATAATAACAAAGCTCTTCGGTCTTAGTTTCGGATAGGACCCACCCAAAATGCTCTCATTCTTACTGAACAAAGTTTATGCGGTCCAAGGTAGCGGCGTCGGCGTTGCTGGTGGTGGGGTTACTAACTACACAAATATTACCAACCCCCTCGCTACCGGTTCCATAAGTGATTTAATAAACAACATCACCAATTATCTGGTTGTTTATATTGCCCCATCGATCGTGACCCTTATGATTCTCTGGGGCGCCTTCCGTATGCTCACCGCAGCTGGGGATCCTGAGAAGTTCGCCACGGGACGCAAGACCGTCATCTATGCGGTGGCGGGCTATGTCGTCGTCCTGTTGGCGGCGGGCATAACCAAAGTGGTGATACCTTTATTGAACGTCAAATAGACCGGACGGCCTGAATATGCTATATTTAGCCAATAAGATTAGCCTTCCTAATCTTAAGTTAGATTCCATATAAAAGGTCGAGACTACCACACAATAATTATGAGTAGCAAAATTAAGATCATTGTTACGTCGGCAGTCGTCGGTATGACGGTTATACCTCTGGCTTTCGCGCAGGGATTAACGTCAACCGGACCAACCAACGTGGGTGGTTTTGAGGCCCTTTTACAGGGACTCCTAAATTTACTGTTCACCATCTTCGGAATAGCGGCCGTATTCTTCATACTGTACGCCGCGTTCTTATACCTCACCGCAGCCGGTGATCCAGAGAAGGTGAAGAAGGCGAGTAAAACGCTTTTATACGCAGTTGTAGCGGTTGTTGTAGCGATAATAGCCTGGAGCTTACCGCTATTAATAAACAACGTAGTCTCCACTTACTCTCACTAGCTTAATCTGCATCCTCAACCTGGAGAGTCACTGAATATAAAATCCCCTTAAACTTGTTAGGGGGATTTTATTATCTGAGCGTTACCGTAAACTGCGTATTGTTCTGAACAGGAGAGACTTCGAAAACGTTACCCGTTAGACCAAGGTGTGTATTGTCGGAGTTTACGAAGTTGGATGATCCGTCGTTGCTGTATGTCCAGAAGTACCGATTTCCGGGAGTGTTTATGCTGTAGGCTGATCCGGAAGGAATGTGTATCGGGGGTGAGACCGCGCCGTTGTCCAGCGAGAAAGATACGCACTGCACGCCGTTCCCGAGGACAATTTCCTTGGTGCCGTACAGCGACAGATTCTCGCAGGAGTACCCGAGCGTTCCTACCAGAGATTCGATACCTTGGATAAGAAGAATAATTACTATGATCAAGATCACAATTTTCCAAGGCGACATACGCTTTTTGGGTTTGAGATCTTCGCTCGTGGGGGTGGTGCCGGTTGGCGCGACTGCCGGTTCCTTGGAACCAACTACGCGTTTCTCCAACTTCCACTGTTCATCGAACAGATCGAGGAATATCTTCTCAATTTTGTCGTAAGCATCACCTTCGGTTATACGGACAATCTTCTCCGCATCGGCTTCGCTGTATCCACAGCCATTTCTGAGCTTCTCTATCTTATCCGCCATATCCTTGACCAATCTCCGCCCATCTTCGTCAGCTCTTACCATCTCGGCCAGATGAAGAACATTCCACTTATTCAGTTCCTCAAGCCCCGGCGGTGACGGCGGTTGGTTCTTGCTTGCAACAACCTTTTCCTCCCTCTCTTTGTGCGCATTGCGAAGAGCGCGCGCCGCTATCACCAGCATAACTATCCCTACAACCACTATCGCAGCGGAAAATATGATGCCTACGCCCGATAGGAGTATAAAACCCCCTAAGATAACGTATGCCACGAGCATGACGGTCAATAGACCGAAACCTTCTTTGCTCACGGATTTTGGCGGTATCAATTATGGAAGCCGATCGACTTCCTTTTTCGGTATCGCTTATATAATTTATTAAGGAACAATCGACGTTTGTTCCTGATTAAAATTAAACATAAAAACGCCTATTTGTCAAATAGAATCTAACTGAGCTATACTTTTCTGGAACTATTCGCCCCCGTGGTGAAATGGCAAACACGCGAGC
>CAZWFV010000014.1:0-14461 GCA_964633405.1 uncultured Candidatus Saccharibacteria bacterium | reverse complement strand
CGGCAAGACGCCGAATGAGGCGCTCGCCGAATTCAAAAACTAATCCGCCATATGTTTAAGGGGCCAATAGCCGACCAAGCCGTGAACAAAGAGTGAGACAGTCAGGCTTGTACCGGTTTCATGGGTAAGAGGATCGGCACCGCCATCGTTAATCATTTCCGTCTGGCCCCGTTTCGATTCAAGAATCGCAGTCAGCTCCCAGGACGAGCCGCTGACCGCATAGGTGTAATATAGGACGGACTGCCCGGAGTTTACGGGGTCAACCGGCAGCACCCCCATGGGCGAGGAGGCGGGTATATTGTTGAAGTTAAGCGGAATCCAGCCTGTCCCGTCAATTTTCTTGTAGGTAGATGAGCTTACACAGGCGTAGGACCAGCCGGTGGGTAGGGTTATCAAACCCAGGTCGGACCCAGAGGGAGTCCCGCAAGTGGGAGACGAATCGGGCAATGAAACGTAGATTGTATTGGGAATCGCCGTAGAGGCACCGACGTACAGTTGGTACAGACTCAGAGATTTATTGATCAGATCCAGGTCGGATTGCCGCGTTGAGCCCCTGGCCTGGGCCAGGAGGTCGCTGGGGTTGATAACTATAACGACAGCACCGGCCAGTACGCCCAGAATTGCAACCACAATGAGTATCTCTATAAGAGTGTACCCTACGGTGGGCCATCGTTATCTTTTATATACAATGTCAATTATATAAACTAAGACAGAAGATTGGGATACTATCTCCTCTTCTTTCCTCTCCTAGCGGCCCTCTTGGTCTTCTTTGTAACCTTCTTGGCCTTCTTAGCTCTCTTAACTTTCTTTGCCATTAATGCTTTTTAAAGTTTTTATTCGACCTTTCAATCGTAGAGTTTTTATTTTACATTTAGATGTTAACATAAATATTTTAATAATCAAAGTGCATAACTTAGAAGATTATTTATCTGCAATAAATAATTCATATAAGATATTTTCTCTACACTCGATGATAACCTATGAGACCCGATCGGCAATCGATTTACTCTTAGGAAAAATTTTTTTAACTGCGACGAAACTTACTGCGCCGACTATCAGCCCTCCGATAATATCACTGGGCCAATGAACTCCGGCAGCCACCCTGCCAATACCGACCAGAACCGTAAGAAACACGAACCATGCTCCTTTCTTAGAGCCGAATTGCTGCCACACGACAAGGCTTATCGGCAGCAAAAAAGCCATATGCCCGGAGGGAAACGAGGCCTGGGTACTGGGTTCGTATATAAGTGGAGTAAGAGACAGAGCCACGAAGGGGCGGGCTCTATAGAAAAACTGGTAGATTATCTCCGTCACTATGCCTCTGGACAAGATCACCGAAAGGGCGGCCAGAGCAAAAGAGTAAAGTCTGTTGCCTTGCGACGCACTGAGCACCAGGAACAAAAAGACTATGACCAGCAGGTACGGGAGGTATTGGCCGAGAAATATAGTGATCAGTCCCAGCCATTGCCATTTATAGGCAAGGCTATGCAACACCTCGAGTATAGGGCTGTCTACGCCGATCATCTTGACTGATTAGCGTCGTACATAAGGAAGTAGGCCCATAAACCTAGCGCGCTTTATGGCCTGGGCTAACAGACGCTGGTGTTTGGAGCAGGTCCCGGTATGTACCGGGTCAATTATCTTGGCCTGTCCAGAGACAAAACGGCGCAGAAAATCGGCCTCCTTATAGTCGATATCTTCAACGTTCTGCGAACAAAAAAAACACTGTTCTTTCTTCTTCATTGTTCAATATTAAAACGGTAGATCTTCCGGTTTTATGTCGCCGTCATCTATATCGATGACTGGCATCTCCTCGGCGACGGGCGGCTCGCTCTTGGGTCTTGGACTCTTGCCACCGCCATCCTGAACGTTGCCGCCAGCGGCTCCGCCCTTGCGCGAACCCAATTGCATGCGCTCGCAAATTATTTCGGTGGTCTTGCGGGATTGACCGTCTTTACCTTCCCACGACCTGGTCTGCAAACGGCCTTCTATAAAGACTTCGCTTCCGCGGGACAGAAACTTGGCGGCGACTTCCGCCTGACGGCCCCAAACAACCACGTTGTGGAACTCGGTCGCTTCTTTCTTGGCGCCGCTCTTGTCAGTCCAGGTGCGGTTCGTTGCTATGGAAAAAGAAGTGACTTGCGCGCCTCCCGGCGTGGAGCGGGCCTGGGGGTCGGCGGTCAGTCTGCCAATCAAGAATACTTTATTTAAATTCATGGTTACTTATTCAATATCTCCTCAAGTTTCTCCTCCAGTTCGGCATTGGAAAGAGGCTCAATCTTGGGTGGTTTCACTGATTCACCTACCTCCTCAGTCGGACGGCGGAAGTCGGTGCGTCTGGGCACCATCTTCTCGATGGGCGGGGTAATGATCAGAAAACGGACCACTTTGGGTTCGAGATTCAGAGAATCGCTCACGCTCTTTATGATCTCCGATTTGGCGCTGAAATGGATGTAGCTGAAGTAAGCCGAGGTCTCTCTTTTTATGGGATAAGCCAGACTCACTCTGTTCACAGGACCTTCGTTGGATATCTCCGCCCCCATGTCCGACAGTTTTTTCACGATAACGGCCGCATCCTCCTCGCTCCTGAGCAGGAATGATATTTCGTACGGTTTAACTGTTTCTTCCATAAGACAAGCCTTAGATTAACAGGAAGTCTCGAATAAATCAACGCGTTACTCCGATACGGGCTTATCTTCTGCTACGGGCGCGGCTTTCTCGACCGCCGGGAGCTCTTCCCCGCGGGCGACCATACCTATCGGCAGGAGCCGGCCGATGATCACGTTTTCCTTAAGGCCGCGCAGACGGTCCACCCGACCCTCCACTGCAGATCGGATCAGGACTCTCGCTGTCTCCTGGAAGGAGGCGGCGGAAAGCCACCCCTCGGCCTGCAAGGCAGATTGAGATACTCCCAACAGCATTTCCTTATCTTTGGCCGGAGACTTGCCGTCGTTCTTAATTTTATGGTTGGTTTCGACAAAGACCGATCGATCGATGACGTCGCCCATCACGAAATCGGTGTCGCCCGGATCGACTATCCTCGAATGACTGAACATCTGGCGAATTATAATTTCGAGATGTTTATTGTTCACAGCCACGCCTTCACTGGAATAGATGCGCTCAATTTCATTCATTATGTAGAGATAGGTCTCTTCCTTGCCCCTGAGTTCGAACAATTCCTGCAAGTTTATATCCCCTTCGGTCAGTGCCTGGCCGATTTCCACTTTGCTATCTAGTGAGACCAGCGCGCGCAGCGCCCGGGGACTCGAGTATTCAATCAGCTTCTTCTTCCCACGCACAACTGCCTCCACGGAGATTATCCTCAGCAGTCCGCGATCTTCAATTTTAACCACTCTGCCTTCTTCGTGAGATAGCAGGGCCAAATTCTTCGGTGGGCGCACTTCGAATATCTCTTCCACCCGAGGCAGACCCTTGGTTATGTCCACGCCGCCCACGCCCCCAGCGTGCTTGGTGCGGAGTACCAGCTGCGTCCCAGGTTCGCCGACAGATTGAGCGGCGATGACACCGACCGCCTCGCCGATAACCACCGGCTTATTGCTGCCCAGATCCAAACCGTAGCATTTGCAGCACACGCCATACAGCGTCTTGCAGGTCAGCGGAGAGCGTATTTTGACTTCCTTTATGTCGGACTTGTCTATTTCCTCCGCAGCCGCCCGGGTAATGATCTCGCCGGCCTTAACTATCGTCTTCCGGCCGATCTTCACGTCATCCAGCACCGTCCGGGAGAACAAATGCTCAGCGAAACTGTAGTTGACTATGCCGGCGGGGTCGCGATAAACGACTATGCCCAACTTGGTCTTACAATCTTCCTCTTTGGTAACAACGGCCTGCGAGGAATCGATGAGACGCCTGGTAAGATAGCCTGCTTCGGCCGTCTTCAGAGCGGTGTCAGCCAATCCCTTCCTGGCTCCATGAGCGGTTATGAAGTACTCCAGCGCCGTATGTCCCTCCTTTAATGAGCTTTGTACCGGCAATTCGATCGTTTCGCCCTTCGGATTCTGCAGCAAGCCTTTTATAGCGACCATCTGCAAGGTCTGGCCCAATCCTCCACGGGCCCCGGAATTGATGATCATACTGATCGAGTTGTCGTTCTTAAGGGTCTGCGGCAGGACCTTCTTCAGTGCCTCGACGGCCTCGTTCCATATTTCGATAACCCGTTCGCGCTTCTCTCTGGCAATTAAGAGACCGTCGGCATAGTAACCTTCGACCACCGCTATCTTCTTTCGTGCCTCTTCCATGATGCCTTCTTTCTCCTCGGGCGTGATCATATCATCCATACCCCAGCTGATGCCGGAAGTGCTGGCGTAACGGTAGCCCAGTGTCTTTATCGCATCGAGGACATTCCCCGCTTCCTCTTGGCCATAACGCTCGATAAGATCGCCGATCAGTTTACCCAGGGAACCCTTGGTCTGCGCTTTATTCAAAAAGTCATAATCATCGGGGAGACGGTCATTGAAAATAATTCTGCCCACGCTGGTTTCAACTAGACCATGACCGGGCAACCCAACCTTTATCGGCGAGTTAATGGCTATATAGTCCCCGACGTAGGCCATCCTGGCCTCTTCGGGACCGGAGAAGGTTTTTCCCTTGCCTTTGCCGTCCGGATCTATATTAGTCAGGTAGTAGCATCCCAGTACCACGTCCTGGCTCGGTTTGGCCACCGCCTCACCGCCACGAGGCCTTAAAAGATTCTTGGAAGCGAGCATGGTATTGCTGGATTCCGCTTGAGCCTCATCGGAAAGAGGAACATGGACGGCCATTTGGTCGCCGTCGAAGTCGGCGTTGAATGCTTCGCAGACCAACGGCGGAAGCTGGATACACAGATCCTCTATCAGACGCGGTTTGAAGGCCTGGATATTGAGGCGGTGCAGGGTAGGCGCGCGGTTGAGCAGCACCTTCTTGTCGGCTATTATCTCTTCCAATATTCCCCAGATCTCCGGAGATGCCTCGTCGATCTTACGGTTTGCGTTGCGGATATTGTGGGCCAGCTCGCGTTTAAGCACCTCGCGAATGACGAACGGACGGAATAATTCCAGAGCCATCCTCTTCGGCAATCCACATTCATCAATCCTCAGATGCGGGCCGACCACAATGACCGAACGCCCCGAATAATCGACGCGCTTTCCCAGAAGATTGTTGCGGAAGCGGCCCTGTTTGCCCTTCAGCATGTCAGCCAGTGAACGCAACGCCCTCTTTCCTCCCACCGTCTGTTTGGAGGTCGGGCGGGCCGAATTGTCGACGAGGGCGTCAACCGCCTCCTGCAGCATGCGCTTTTCGTTGATGACGATGACGTCCGGCGCTTTCAGTTCAAGCAATTTTTTCAAACGATTGTTCCGGTTGATAACGCGACGGTACAGATCATTAAGATCGGAGGTGGCGTAACGTCCGCCGTCCAATGCGACCATCGGCCTCAGGTCCGGAGGAAGCACGGGCAGGACGGTCATCACCATCCACTCTGGACGGAGATCGTTGTTGATCATAGATTTGAAGAATTTGAGCCTCTTCAGGAGCTTCTTGCGACGGTTCTCGTCCTGCACATCCTTCAGCTCCGATTCGATCTTTTTAAGCTCTTTGCCCGGGTCGAGATTCTCCAGAATCTTCCTGATACCTTCCCCCCCGCTGCCGACGGTAAAGACGTTACCGAAACGCTTTCCGAGGAAGTGGAATTCGATCTCTTCCAACACCTTGCCTGTCCTCAATTCATTCAGCATCCTCTTGGCGGAGGCCGCGGCCGATTCAAGCTCGGTCTGCTCCTTTCCCTTCACGCCGGAACGCTTTGACTTCAACTCTCTTGAAATCTCATCCAGAGCCGCCTTGCGTTTGGCTTCATCGACATCGGTTACAATATAGGCCGCGTAGTAAGTCACCCGCTCCAGCCTACTGACCGACTCGTCCAAGGCCAGACCGACCCGCGATGGGGCGCTCCTAAGAAACCACGGGTGCATAACGGCCGAGGCTAGTTTTATATGGCCCATACGTTCGCGTCGGACCGATGAACGGGTTACTTCGACGCCGCATTTGTCACAGATCACGCCGCGGTAGCGGACCTTGCGATACTTGCCACAGTAGCATTCCCAATCCTTGGTCGGGCCGAAAATGCGCTCGGAAAACAGGCCGTCCTTCTCGGGGCGCTGGGTACGGTAGTTTATAGTTTCGGGTTTTATAACCTCCCCGTAAGACCAATTCAAGATATCTTCGGGCGAGGCCAGTCTCAACCTTAAACCGCTGAAGTTCAGTGACCTGAAAGTTGTGTCTTTCTTTGTGGCTAGTTCCATGTTTATTCCTCTGATTTTGTTGGTTCGGCGGTATCGGTCAGTGGTTCGTCGTGGTCATACACCGGTTCGACCGAAAGCCCCAGCGCCTTCAATTCATTGACCAGTACGTTGAACGATGCCGGAACGTTCGGCTTCTTTATTTTGTCGCCACGGATAATGGATTCATAGGCGGCGGCTCGTCCAACTATATCGTCCGATTTTATGGTCAGCATCTCCTGGAGGGTGTGCGATGAGCCGTAACCTTCAAGTCCCCACACCTCCATCTCCCCGAAGCGTTGTCCACCTAGGTTGGCCTTGCCGCCGAGGGGCTGTTGGGTAATGAGTGAGTACGGACCGGTCGAGCGCATATGCAACTTATCGATGACCAAGTGGTTGAGCTTCATCATATATATGACTCCGACCGTGACCTTGCGGTCGAAGGTCTTGCCTGTACGTCCGTCGTAGAGGGTCACCTGACCGTCCTCCGGATAACCGGCTTCTTTCAGGGCTTCTTTTATGTCATCCTCGTTAGCTCCGGTGAATATGGGGCTTACGACGCGGTAGCCCAATTTCTTGGCCGCCCAACCCAAGTGTGTTTCAAATATCTGCCCAAGATTCATACGGGAAGCTATGCCCAACGGATTAAGAACTATGTCGACTGGCGTTCCGTCTTCAAGGTAGGGCATATCCTCAACCGGCCTGATCTGGGAGACCACTCCCTTGTTCCCGTGACGTCCGGCCATCTTGTCGCCGGCGCGGATATTCCTCAGCTCGGCTACCTGCACCTGGATTTTGGAGATGACCCCGGGCTCGAGCTTGTCACCTTTTTCACGGCTGAATACTTTTATGTCCACCACCCTTCCCGACTTGCCGTGAGGCAACTCCAGCGAACTGTCCTTGACGTCCCGAGCCTTCTCGCCGAAAATCGCCTGGACCAACCTCTCTTCCGGAGTCAGTTCGCCCTCTCCCTTAGGGGAGATCTTCCCCACCAGAATGTCCCCTCCGCGGACCTCGGCTCCCTTGCGGATTATCCCGCTCTCGTCCAGATTCCTAAGTTTGTCCTCGGAAACATTGGGTATGTCCGGGGTCGTTATCTCCGGACCCAACTTGGTATCACGGACATCTTCTGAGAAACTTTCGATGTGGACCGATGTGAAGAGGTCGTCGTGCTGCACGCGCTCAGACAGGATAATTGCATCCTCAAAGTTAGCCCCTTCCCAGGACACGAAGGCCACGACCAGATTCTGTCCGAGAGCCAGCACTTTATTGTCTATGCTGTGGCTGCTGATCAGCGGATCGCCTTTCTTGATCTTATCTCCCTTGCCGACCAGCGGGCGCTGGTTAACAGCGGTATATTGGTTGGACATCTTGAACTTGAGCAGGTCGTGACGGATGGTCTTATTGTTCTTGGTTTTAATAACCACCTTGGAACCGTCAGCCTCGGTCACTTCCCCGTCATCCGGCGAGAAAATCAGATAGCCCGAGTCGCGGGCGACCAAATCCTCCATCCCTGTGCCGACATACGGAGCGGCCGGCTGGATACAAGGAACGGCCTGTTTCTGCATGTTCGAGGCCATAAGCGCGCGCTGTGCATCGTCGTGCTCCAGGAAGGGAATCAGGGCTGCCGCCGTGGACATCACCTGCTCGGGGGCAACGTCCATGAACTCTACCTGCTCCTTCTTATACATTGCCGGTCTGCCGCCAAAGCGACACTCGATTTCTGCGTCAATTATGTTCCCGCTTTTATCAAGACCGGTATTTGCGCTGGCAATATGATATTTCTGTTCCTCGGTGGCGTTAAACCAGATAATCTCTTTGGTCACTTTGCCGTCCTTGATCTTAACGTAGGGGGTCACCAGGAAGTTGTACTCGTCCAGTTTGGCGAAATTGGAAAGTTGGCTGACTAGTCCGATGCTCTGGCCTTCCGGGGTCTGTACCGGACAGATACGGCCGTAATACGATTCGTGGACATCGCGGACCTCGATGCCGGCCCGTTCGCGGGAGAGTCCGCCCGGTCCCAGCACCGTGATGCGGCGCTTGTGCTCCACTTCGGCCAGCGGGTTCACCTGGTCCATGAACTGAGACATCTGCGAAGAGGAGAAGAACTCACGGACAAAGGAGATCAACGTCTGGGGGTTGACCAGTTGAGCCGGGGTCATAACGTCCGGTTCAACCATAGACATGCGGTCCTGGATGTTGCGGCGCAGTCTGGCAAAACCTACCCTGAGCCTGCTCTGCAAAAGCTCGCCCATCGGACGCACCCGACGATTGCCGAGATGGTCAATGTCGTCGTCCTGAGCGTTCTCGTCAGAATTAAGGCGCATAAGCTCTTGAACTATCCTTACCAGGTCTTCGAGCGTCAGCAAACGGCTGGAGGAATTCTTGATATTCAGACGCTGATTAAGCTTGAAGCGGCCCACCACCGACAGGTCATAACGGTCGGTCTTATGGAACATAGAGTCAATAAGCCTCCCCGCATCGGCGGCGGTGGCGATATCCCCCGGACGTACCCTTTTATATAGTTCGAGATAGGCCTCTTCGACCGTCTTGGAGGGGTCTTTCTTAATGGTCGGCTCTATCGATTTTCCGAACGTTGAGAGTATGTCCTCGTCCTTCAGGCCGAAGGTGCGGAGCAGTCAGGTCACGGGAGCCTTACGGTGACGGTCGATCTTAACGCCGATGCCTCCGTCGGCGTCGGTCTCAAATTCCAACCAGACGCCCCGGTTCGGTATGAGTTTTGCACCGAAGAGATTGCGACCGCGGTATATCTCGGAGGTGAAATAAACTCCGGGAGAGCGGATCAGCTGCGAGATGATGACCCGCTCCACGCCGTTGATGATGAACGTACCGCGATCGGTCATTACGGGATAATCGCCCAGATAGACCTCCTGCTCCTTGTTGATCTTAAGAGCCTTATTGGTCAGTTTGACGTTGACCCGCAGCGGGGCCTCGAAGGTTATGCCCTTGGAGACGGATTCGGTCTCCGAGTGTTTGGGTTCGCCGAAGTTATAACCCACGAAATGGATTTCTATGTCCTTCCCTGAATAGTCGGGGATGGGAGATATCTCGTCGAAAAGCTCGCGCAGTCCCTTTTCGCGGAACCAGCGATAAGATTCGAGCTGGATTTCGACCAGGCTGTGCTGATCTACGAAATTCCCAGGGTGGGTCGAGAATTTTTTAACGGGTAGACGCGATGGTGACATCAATATATTAAGTTTGCACTGAAACTAAAAAAGGCATTAAATAAGTCCCCCTTTGGGCGGTGAAAGGGTTATATTTAGCGTGGTTTCCTTTTATTCCAGATATTTAACAATATTTTGGTTTTGTTGGTCAAGTGTCTTAGTAAAAACGGCATTTCCCGTCTTCGGGTCGGTCAGGAAGAACCAGTAGGGGGAGGTGACGGGGTGCAGCGCTGCGTAGATAGCGTCGGCTCCGGGATTATCGATCGGGGCTGGGGGAAGCCCGGCATGGAGATAGGTGTTGTAGGGAGAATCTATCTTCAGGTCGGCCTGGGTAAGCGGCAGGCACGGCGCAGGTTTTATATAACAGATAGTAGAGTCGATTTGAAGTGGTATATTCTTGGCCAGGCGTTTCCAGATGATCCCCGAGACCAAGGCCCGGTCGCTTTTGATGTACGGCGTTCCGGATGCGGCGGGTTCTATCTCCCGTTCTATGAGCGAAGCTACAATCAGCGTCTGGCGGATATCGGTGTCGGCCGGGAAGAGCGGCGCCGCCTTCAAATTGAAGTTATTTAAAAATTTTTCAAGAACTACGCTCTCTGCCGAAGGCACGAAAAATTCGTACGTATCGGGGAAAAGATAACCCTCGACATCTTCGGGCAGGGATTCCTTGTTCAGCACCCCGACGTCACTGAGTTTCTTGTTTATCTCCGCAACCGTATAGCCCGGAGGAATAGTCACCGTCGCCTTGGCCGACGGAGCAACTCCCGGAAGATGGCGCAGGATAAGTATAAAAAGAACCGTTAGGCCGAGGAGTGCCGCTATGACTATCCAAATTGACTCCCTACGCATCTAAAAAGCCGCCCGTCTGGCGATATTCTGAATAATACCGACCAATACGGCCAGTGTCAATAGATTTGAGCCGCCATAACTGACGAAGGGCAGGTCTATGCCGATGACGGGCAGAACCCCCAGGTTTGAACCCAGATTTACTATCAAATGGGTGATTATTAGTATGGCCGTGCCCAGACATATGAACTTGGAAAAATTGTTGTCTGCCCCCAGCCCTATCATAAGTATCCTGTAAATGACCACCACGAAGGCGGCCAATAACAATGCGGCTCCAAAGATCCCCCACTCCTCGGTGAAAGCAGAGAATATGAAATCGGTCGTGTCCGCGGGCAAGAAGCCCAACTGAACCTGAGTCCCCTGACTGAATCCCTGCCCGAACAAGCCGGCCGAACCTATTGCGATCTTGGATTGAATCACGTTGTAGTTTATTCCAAGCGGCTGATAGGACGGGCTGAAAAGACCTATTATTCTATTCTTCTGATAGTTGGCCAATCCAAATTGCCATACCGCTAGACCTACGACCGCAAACAACAGGAAGAACGCTATTAGATATCTCCACGGAATCTCACTAACCAACAGATAACCGAACCAGATTACAAAAAGCACCAGTGACGTTCCTAAGTCCCTCTGCAGTAGCACGAAAGCGGTGGGTACTATGAAATACAGGAAAGAGACCGCAATCGTTCTCAAGTGAGCGATGGAGACGTGGCGAATGGCGAAGAAGCTCGACAGCAGGATAATCAGGGCAGCTTTCATGAACTCGGAGGGCTGGATAAGTATCGGTCCGAGCACGATCCAACTGCGATGTCCCCTTATACTGGGTGCGACGATCAGGGTGAGTATGAGCAGTAAGAGCGTTCCCAAATATATGGTAAGTATTACCCAACGGTAGCTCAGTATCGCACGTAGATTGAAGTAAGGCAGCACGAACATTACCGCCAGCGCCATAACCACCCAAATTATCTGCCTGATGAACGAGACGTGGTCTATCGAAGCCAGAGTGGTTAATCCGGCCGCCAATAGGAAAAGCAGGGCTCCCAGCAGCCAGACGTCAATTTTCAGTAGCTTCATAGAATACTTCTGTCTTTGTCTTGTCTATGCTGCCGGCCGTTCTCGGTCCGATGGCCGGGAAGGGTATGCCGAATGATTCCTTCGCGCCCGCTCCCAAGCTGCCAATATCATATCTTGAGGCACCGACGATCATTCCCGAGGCATCGAATACCAGGGAGGATAGGTTTACATCGGCGATCTCTGAGGATCCGCCGTTACTGATCTTTCCGCTAACACTGCCTCCGTCCTGGCCTATGCTCGTGCTGACATCACTGATAGCTATATCATATTTTGTCATCTGTGCGGATGGCGCCCAGTTTACGTTACTGGTCGCGATTCTGATCAATCCTATCTCGCTGGCATTGTATGGTATGTCAGGAAGCACCAGATATCGGATGCCCTCCGGTGACATATAAGACTTACCTGCGAAATCATTAATCTGGTTCCCGAGGATGCTATCTACGGCTGTATTGTAGGAAAACGACACACTGTAATCACTGCTGGTGTCTTTTACGATCACAACGATGACCGACTTGTCCGGTCCGGCCTGTAGAACCAGTGGAGGAGTGGAGGTGTCTATGACGCCGCCGATTTGTTGAACTTTCACAGAGACAGGGGTTGGTCTACTAAGCCATGTGTTATAGACCAGCACGGCAATAAACAATACGACCACTAAATACGCAGCTCCATATATCAGCTGTTTTAGGGTTCTATTCATCATATAGAGAATAACGCATTGTCAGCCATAAAAAAATCCGCTGATAGCGGGACGTTGGATACTAAAATGCCGGCAAAGCCTACTTTCGCCCATAAGGACTATCATCGGCCCCGCGCGCTTTCACTTCTCTGTTCGGAATGGGAAGAGGTGGTACACACACGGGTAAATCACCGGCAAAGGGAAAATTAACATAAATCGCAATTTGTAAGCAAGCAGTAACGGGCATTAAGATAGCCAGTTTCCAAATTTTTTCGACCTATTAGTACTCCTCGGCTAAAACCCTTGCGAGTCTTACACCTAGAGCCTATCAACCTAGTCATCTTCTAGGGGTCTGCACCTAGTCTTAGGCGGGGCTTCGCACTTAGATGCTTTCAGCGCTTATCCCACCCGAACATAGCTACCCGGCGATTCAATTGGTATCAAAGCCGGTAGACCAGAGGTTCGTTCAACCCGGTCCTCTCGTACTAGGGTCAACTTCCTTCAAGTGCTCTACGCCTGCAGCAGATAAAGACCAACCTGTCTCACGACGGTTTGAACCCAGCTCACGTACCCTTTTAATTGGCGAACAGCCAAACGCTTGGGAGCTTCTCCACCCCCGCGCTAGGGCGAGCCGACATCGCATTATCTCAATTATTACTAATTGTTTGGACTATATCTTCACCTCTTCAGATATATCTGAAGGAGGGTTTGGCGTATTAGCTACCTATAAATAGGCAACTCTCGGTCTTACGACCTCAGTCTCTACGGGGTTATGATCAAACTATTATAGAGTAATCAAACTTCCCACGGGGTTGTCCAGTGTAATAGGCTCATTGTTATTACATTGGAGTTCACCGTTATAAGCCAATTTTTGTTTTTCCTTATGGTCAATAAGGAAAGGTATGACATCACTGCCACAGCACCCCGATATGTTAAGGTGCCGAGCGTGGTCGTCGATAGGGACTCTCGGACCACACCAGCCTGTTATCCCCAGGGTAACTTTTGTCCGATATCTCCGGCCTTCCTATGAAGAGTTAATCACTTACGTAATTAACATACGCCGTCGGGTCGCTAACTTCTGCTTTCGCATCTGCTTGACTTGTCGGTCTCGCAGTTAAGCCGGCTTTTGCGTTTACACGACTGAGTCGATTTCCATCCGACCTTAGCCGACCTTGATAAACTCCTCCGTTACATTTTAGGCATTGCGTTCCCCTAATTTGTACTTTAATGAAGGTATTACATGTGGCTCAATAAGCTCTCTGAATCTCATTGCAGAATCGCTATAAATATATATTCTCCAATGATTGTATTGCTTATGAAGACCAACTGTAATATCAAACTTCTTTTGAAGTACGTTTTTAATCAACTCTAGATCTTTCTTGCTATATCCTAGGGCGTGAATGATATATGTTTTGTGATGTATAGATTTATAAGATCCATCATCCATAAACCATATCGCTAAAGCTCTAGGGTCAAGCAACTTACCGATCATTTTTGGGACAATCTTCTTCTTGCCAATATAAAATTGATTGGCATAGAACTTGAAAGTTCCAAGTGAATAGGTGGCAAAGTAATAACTTGTATGGCTCCTACCATCTAATGATCTAGTTTTGATTTGAGGAGGCGTATGAACAAGATTTTTAAAATATTCATACAACCACTCCAAATATTCTTTTTGATTTATAGAATGCTCAACTTTTAGGCGGTAAGTGCGTCCAGAATCTTGCGTTTCAAGATGTCCGTCGCCTAATAGCATTCCTATCAAAATAGATCTCTGGATTCGATTAAGATTTAGGTTCTTTTTAAGACTCTCGATCTTATTTGATCTCATTATTTAGGTTTGTTGTGTTTGTATACACAACCTGCATATCGCTATGCAGTTCGGACTATATCATACGACCCTTTACAGAGTCGCTCCGGCTTATAGTCTCTGAGGACTTCTTCGAGAGAATCCCGAAGTTGCCTGCTGATTGTCCGCCGATCTGAATAATATCCAGATGCCACTTGAAGATTTTCACCCTTTCGACAAAGGTACTTCAAGATACCGCGGATGTTCCAGCATATACACCAGATTTTTCACTCCGATTTTATCGGAAGTGTCCCCCGCGTAATTGAGAGCTCGAAATAATTTCAAGCAGTAACGTATATCAATTACGAGCAAACGTTATAAATTTCTCACGGTCATCCGTGTCAAAATTGGCGTTAGTCTACTGTTAAGGAAAACGCCCCATTTAAACTGCCCATCAGGCACTGTTCCCCGCCGTTTTTGCCGTCGAGGTTAGACACTAAAATTTTAAAGATGGCTGTTTCATTGTCGCCTCCACCACATCCGAAAACATGGCTTCGAAGGCTCGCCACTACGCTACGCATCAAAGCTCTAGTATCAATACCAAACTACAGTAAAGCTC
>CAZWFV010000013.1:0-17064 GCA_964633405.1 uncultured Candidatus Saccharibacteria bacterium | reverse complement strand
GTACGGCAACTGGCGGCTGAGTTACGATACGATATATCAGGTCGGAACGTTCACCCTCCTCTTGGCGGTGCTGGTCCTGGCTGGCCTGGCGATCTATCACAGCTATCAGGGCCGCCGTAAGCATAAGGCCCTGCTTAAGGACATAAGGGAGGCGGAGCGGGCGGTGACTAAGGGTTTCGCCGGACTGCAGCGCGATGTCGAACGGGAATTGGACGCGATCTACATGGCCAGAATGAACAGAGTCCTGTCCCAGGAAGAGGAGAAAAGGGAGAAGGAACTGCTTGCGCACTTGGCCTCGGTCAACAGCTTTATCCGCAAGGAGTTGCTCGACGTTGAGAAGGAGGCTCTATCTTGAGGTTAGATAATTGTACAGCTCGTGCCGGACCGAGGTTATTGAATCGGCCTTCGTCCTGGAGAAGATTGGGGCCGAGGATTTGGTGAGACGGTTGGCGAACCCTATCATTCCTACGATCCAATTGGTCGCCTTGATCAGCTTATCGTCTTTCCTGGCCATTTCGCCGAGCGACCTGGTTATGCCGTCAGGACACTTATAAAAGACGCGATCATACCAGTGGGACCTTCCGGCCAGCTCGGGGTATTCGGCCATGATTGCCTGGATATTCCTGGAATAACGTAGGGCCAGCGGTTCGCGGAACTGCGGCATGAAAAGAACTTCGCTCTTTTTATCCTCCCGTATCTCATGAGCGAAGGCGGCGAAGGTTGTTGCGTTGGTAAGGTTGATCGCCCCGTTCGGTTCGAAACCGTGGCGGTCGCCGCCGGAAATGAGCGGCAGATTCACCTCTCCCGCGAGCTTAATGACGCGGCGGTTAACACTCCATGGCTGGAGGGCGTTGATCTCTAGGGCGTGAATCCATCGGCGGTGTTGCGACAGGAACTCCCTGACCATAGGCAGGTGAACCTTGTGGCCTATTCGTCCCTGGTCGACCAGGGGATGGTTTAGGACGATCAATGTGCCGGGCATGGCCCCGATTTCTTTGAGAGTTGTGCTGAGTGGATCCGTCTTGGACGGCTGTCTGGTTATTTCGCGCAGCATGTTTAATATGCGGGGAGCTTGGGGGTGGGGGAGATTGTGCACGCCTATATGGAAGATCGTGCTCTTATAAGGCGCGCTCCATTCAAGCGACACGATGTCCTTGCATGAGGCAGTCTCATCATGATCGGTGAGGGACACCAGCGGAACAAGCCCCTCCACCTTTATCTGTCCAGCTTCGATTGCATATGCCGCCTCAGGCGATATCGGCGAGGTCCAGTAGCCCAGGTTATAATTCAACTCCTTTTTCCATGCCTTGCGATGGTTATCCTCCACCCTATGCAGCAGATAGGGGAGTATGTACGTCTTCTTTATAGTCCCAGGCAGAAAGGCTAGATTCTCGTGCGAGTTCCAGGTGTGGCCATGCAGCGAAACGCCCGTTGTGAAGGCGCGGTCATTATCATCTTTCCACTTATAACGAAACCTTGTAGTTGCCGGATCGCTTGAATCCATGTATTCGCTGGACGATATTTAGTCTTAAACAGCATACCATCAGAATCGGCTTAGGTGAATGCGCGGTGATGTTACAGAACATAAAACTGGCCGTTCGTCGGCCGAGTCCTGTATGGTTATCCGTTTACTACCCTACTTCTAGATCTTTTTTCTTCTCTTCAAATTCCTTGCGGTTGATCTCTCCCTTTGCATACCGTTCCCTGAGAACATCAATGGCTGAGTGATCGTACCAGCCTCGCTTACCGCCTTGGCCGAACCAGCGGATCAGGGCGAAGACGCCGACGACGATGAGCGCCCAGAAAATGGTCAGGAAGATTAGTCCCAGCCAGCCGCATCCTATTATTGGGTCGTATGCACAGCCCAACGTCATTGCTTAACTATACATCCGTAATAGTTGCTGTCCAGAGTCGATCGTCCCCCTGATTACAGTTTATGTCTTTTTGTGAACAATATGTTGGATAGGTCTGGTATAATTATGCCATGAAAGATTACGCCAAGACAGGAGGTAAAAGGGGCAAGCCGGCCTATCGGACGCCCGGTCGGTTCATCGCCAATAAATCCATAAAGAATAAAATGACCGCATGGCGGCCCTGGGATCAAGCCTCGCGGATGGAACGTCAGCGGGCTCACGAGTACCGCAAACGGTCATCTTAGATTATGGCAAGATAATTTCATGACCAAAAGGAGAATTTCCTCCGGTACGGTGCACAAAGCACAGACTGATCTTTCTGAAAGACCGTCATATCGAATTTATCGCTGCAGAATCTTATGCTTTGCCTGTCTCTATACCCTCGAGCGAGGTCATAGAGACGAGCAGCCAACAAACTGACCTCTTTTTCAGAAAAATTTAACCGCGCTTCGCGGAGCGAAGCGCGTGAAAATGTTGAGAAAACTAATTCAATCCAACTTGCTGCTCCGGCGGTAGGATTCGAACCTACAACCAACTCCTTAACAGGGAGCTGCACTACCGTTGTGCTACGCCGGAATCCTATGGATTATAAGATTATGGAGCGATCTTTCAAGTTTCTCGACTCATTAGAACATTCTACGGATATGCTTAAATATTAAGATGCCCGTGTGGTAGACTGATTATGTGTGGCGGGCCGCAAGCATGGCTTTATCACCATGAATTCAAGCCTGATTATTTTGTCAATATTGACTCCGCTGCAGTAAACGATTGAATATAATCAACTAATATGAAGAAATATAAAAAGGCGATAATAGTCGCCGTTCTTATAATAGCGCTCATAGCTTGGATTGCTTCGGCCTTTGCCGACAGTTCGGCCTCATCAATCGTAGTACAGGCCGTTAGCCTAAATGGTCTAGGAGTAAGCAATCCTGGCTTATTGCCCAGCAACCCATTCTATTTTTCCGAAGAGTGGATTTGGGATGTACAGAAGATATTCACCACCGATCAACTAAGCAGCTCGAAACTGGAGTTGCAGATTTTGAATAATAAGGCAGCGGAGCTGTTGGGAGAATTCGGGCTTAATCCGACGGACAACAACGCGCTATCTGTAGCTATAACTAACTACGGCAATGAACTCCAAGTTATGGATACCGATCTGCAGGCGATAAGCATAAAAAGTGCGGATATAGATTCCTTCCTGAGCGACTTGACTGGCAAGCTGTTGTTGCATTATGAAATCCTGGAAGAGATAAAAGCGGAGAACGGCGACAGCAACGGGACTATTTCTGCTATCCAGAGCCACATAAGCAAGATTGTTTACGGGATTCCCGGTAAGATGAGCGACAGCGGACAGTTTGGGGCTATGGTAGACGGCGCAATATCATCACAGACAGACGACCTAGGAATAGAACTTAGATCTATCCCGTTCGTGGATGGAGTCGAATTTGTTAACGCCGATCCCTCAGTGCGGTCGCAGCTTGATCAGATCAGGCAAGACCAAGTCTTGCAATTTGAAGGCAGATTCGACGCAAACGGCTTGCCGGTAAACATTATCACCGGTTTGTTCGCGCAGCTGCCGGTGAGCAACTTAGATAAACTTAGATTGATTGACGATCTTAGGGAGTTCGTTATAGATAGCAGCTTAAAGTCGGAGTTGGACTCAATACGGGCAAATCTGCTTGATCAACTGGCCGGTGGAACGGAAGTCACCTCTGGTGACGTAGCCGGGCTGATTGGTTATGCGAATACGTTGATCAACCAGACCAGCGCCATCCAACAGTCATACGTCAAAGAACTGGCACAAGCCGATAGTCTGCTGGCGCAGGCCAATAACGATACGGCAAACGGGTTATATGCCGTGGCTTTTGGTGAGACTGACAATGCAATATCTATAATTGACGGCGTACTGATAAACTCCGAGCTAGATAAAACCGGCATTGCAGACAGCGCATCCGCTCTATCCGATCAGTTATCCGCCCTTGAGACTACAGCCAACGACCAAGACTTGACTCGAGCCGACGACCCCAAGCTATTCGCGCTGTTTGATACTATAAGCCAAATCCTATCCAATAACCCTTCGCCCGGCGACATTTATCAGGTTAGAGAATATACTTATGAAATAAATTTTGCGCTTAATAACACTGCAGCCGGCGTACCATCAGCATTGATACCGGTACCGACTGGGAGTAACGCGAACAACACCGTAACCAGCGGACTTTCATTTGTGGCCCAGACCAACGGGACCCAGTATTGTCCAGAGTACTATGAGCCCGTATGCGGATCCGACGGCACGACCTACCCCAATAAATGTTTCTCGGAACTAGTCGGTATCAGCGTAAGTTACAGAGGAGAGTGCGTTCAGTCCGCAACCAGCACTCAGTCCGCCACAACCTCGGCCAGCGCGGCCCATTAAACCGATAACCTATGCGGCCGTCGATGGGATAGTTCACAGAACTATCCTTTTTATTGCGGGGCGGTGGTATATAATTTAATTGAAATGGACGACGAAGCCATGATTATCGGTCACCGCTCCGACAGGAAGAACATACTGATTGTCGGTCTTGTGTTGTTGGTGGTAGCCCTAGTCTCGCTGCTTGCTTGGTTCGCTATAAATTCTAGCCGCATCAATCCCTCGGCTAACAATCCGGACAGTTATGTCCTCGTCGGGAATAAGACCCAGTTTAATACGGCGACAACGCTGGGACAGTATATTCCTAGGATCGGGATCATTTCCCAGGCTCTGGTGCCAGTAGAAAATATGGCTAATTACGAGATCGACGTGACCAGCATAGGTTTTAGCCCTGGCCAAATTACGATAAAGAAAGGGCAATCGATTGTCTGGACCGTGCGGGACAAGAGCTCCCATTGGATACAATCCAATCCCAGCGCGCCATACCCCGATAGCGGTACCTGCGGCGCCACCACTTTCGACAGCTGCCGCGGGCTCAATCTGGGAGAAAGTTTCAGGATGACTTTCGATAGAACAGGGACGTGGAGTTACTACGACAGGCTGAACCCTCAGTTTACAGGGACCGTGGTGGTGCAATAATATCCAATGCAATGAGAAACTTTCTTGTACTGTTCGTCATCGTCTCCGTATTGATAAGCCTCTCCTTCCTAGGGGGTATAGACCTGCTGACGCAGCAATTCTGTTCGGTTCCGTCCGCCGGCGGCTTCTGCGGGATGCTGCACGGAATCGCCCTGGCTATGGGGCACTTGAGTTCCATCCAGTTGTTATTAGTTTTCGTCGTCCCATTGATGGTCGGTCTGATAATTCTGATCAGGCCTCTGTCCGCACGCCAGGAGCGCTTGCCGGTTATTGGAAATGTCTCCAATCCCATACATATCTCTCCGCAGCCGTTGTCTGCAGCGGAGTACGACTGGTTGGTCTCGCATATAGCCAGCCCTCAATACCTTTTGTATCTTCTGGTCTAGCCGCCCTCGGCGCATAGACCGGAAGATTTTCTGAGCCCATAAGGGCTCGTTTCTTTGATCAACAAAAGGATTATACAGATGAGACTTAAATACGCGATCATCGTCGGGATCGTCCTGCTTATAGCGATAATATACTTCCACTTCGGTGGTTCATCGGGGCCGATGTCGACCATATCGGGGGGCGGTAAATATCTGTTGCCGCTATTAATCGCCTCGGCCCTGGTCGACAGCACAAACCCGTGCGCCTTCTCCATACTCCTGCTCACCGTAGCTTTCCTGTTCGGCATAGGACGAATGCGCTCGGATATATTGAGGGCGGGAGGTCTCTATATCCTGGGCATATTCTTGGTCTATACGTTCATTGGGCTGGGGATACTGCAGGCACTGGAGTTATTCAACGTGCCCCATTTCATGGCCAAGGTCGGCGCGCTGATTCTGATAGCCTTCGGTCTGCTGAACCTGATCAGCCATTTTTCCCCTTCCTTTCCGGTAAAACTGGGGATCCCGCAGTCGGCTCACGGACGGACGGGCGAGCTCATGGCCAGGGCCTCGTTGCCGACCTCGTTCGGCTTGGGCATTGTTGTCGGACTATTCGAGTTTCCCTGTGCCGGCGGTCCCTACCTCTCGGTGTTGGGATTGTTGCATGACCAGGGATATTTCTGGCTGGGGCTGGACTACCTGCTCCTTTTCAACCTGATCTTCGTCCTGCCGCTTATAGTCATGCTGCTTATCGCCAGCAACAAGCAGCTGCTGGACAAGGCGCAGGCGTGGAGAAAGTCGGAGACGGTGAGGATAAAACTGTGGAGCGGACTGGCGATGGTGACCATAGGGCTGATAGTCATGTCGTTATAAACAAATGATCAACAATAAAATGGATGACATTACAAACTACGAAGATCTGCTAAAAAAGGTGGAGGCAACGAAGCAATCTGGGATCGTCGATCTCTCGACCGAAGAGGACCTAAGCCTGGCTATAATGAATCTGATCAGCCTCGAGGAGCATTTCTTCTTCACGGCCTCGAAGAGCGGTAAAGACGAGTATTTCGACCTATTGGGACAGGTTAGGGAGATCAGGAAGAAGTTGTTGGCCAGATTGATGAATAAGAATGAGGGCGAGACGTGGTGCATCTCCAAGCACCTCCTGGCGACCGTCATGCGGCTGATGGAAGTCGGGACAAAGCTGTATTCGGACGGGAGGAAGAAAGAAGCTAAAGAGACCTTCCAAGATGCCTACAGAATATACTCATTGTTCTGGGCGGTCAGGTTGAAGCTGGTCAGCGTGTCGCAATTGAAAGAGAGGGCGGGGAAGGATCAACCGTGGACCCTGAAGGACATAGTTGACAGAATGGTGGACTGCTGCGATGAATAACAGGAAGATATGGATAATTGCCGCTGTCCTTGTAGTGGTTGTGGTGACATCCGCGCTGTTCCTCCTGCATCAGGGGAAGTCCAGCAATACGGCAACGCTTGACTCCTTCGCCCAGTGCCTGGTCGGTAAAGGCGCGACGATGTACGGCGCATATTGGTGCCCGCACTGTCAGGCCGAGAAAGCCCTCTTCGGCGCCTCGTTCCGGTACGTTGGTTACGTGGAATGCACTCAAGATGTGGACAAGTGCACCGCGGCCGGCATACAAGCCTTCCCGACTTGGAAGTATCCCGACGGCACGACGTATGTCGGCACGCAGAGCCTGGAGCAGCTTGCCGCCGAGAGCGGTTGTGCCCTGCCCAGCGGCTATTAGTTCTGGCGGGGTCAGGGCCGCGAGTGTACAATGTCTTAAATGGACACGCTCGTCATAGGACTTGTCTCCGCCCTCGCTGTCACCTTGCTTATCCTGGTGTATATCGTCGTACGCAATATCGGCGGGAGGAGTAGGGGCGATAATCAATCCCTGCTGCTTTTGCAGAACCAGCTCAATGAAATAACGCGCACCCTGGACACCAAACTTTCGGAGTCGACCCGGGCGATGCAGAACCAGTTCGGTGAGAGTGCGAAGATAATCAAGGAGATAACCCAGGAACTTACCAAGGTCAACGAGGGGCACAACCAGGTGCTCAGCATCACCCAACAGCTTCGGGATCTGCAGGACGTGTTGAGGAACACCAAGCAGCGGGGAATGTTGGGCGAATATTCCCTAGAGTTGATTCTGCAGAACTTCTTCCCCAAGAACTACGAACGGCAATACAAGTTCAGCAACGGCGATACGGTGGATTTCGTAATCAGGGTGAAGGATAGGCTCATACCGATAGACTCAAAGTTCAGCCTGGATAATTACCAACGCATCCTTGAGGCCAAGACGGATACGGAAAGAGAACAGTACGAAGCCGTTTTCAAGAACGATCTTAAGACGCGCATCGACGAGACCTCGAAATATATCAAGCCCAACGAGGGTACAATGGATTTCGCTTTCATGTTCATACCGGCCGAGGCGATATATTACGACCTGTTGGTGAACCGCATCGGCGGGGTCAAATCAAGCACGCGCGACCTGATAGAGTACGCCGGTGAAAAGCGCGTGGTCGTCGTTTCGCCGACCTCGTTCCTGGCCTACCTGCAGACCGTGATGCAGGGGCTGAAGGCCATGCAGATAGAGCAGTCAGCCAAGGATATTCAGAAAAGGGTCGAGGAATTGGGACGGCATCTCAAGAATTACGAGGCTTATATGAACAAACTTGGGAACAGCCTTAATACATCGGTAAAAACCTATAACTCGGCTTCCGTCGAGCTTTCCAGGATAGACAAGGACGTTCTGCACATAACCGGCGACTCGGCCGACATAAAGCCGGTCAGAATAGAAGCCCCCGAGGAGGAGAACGACAACCGACTGATCTGAACGAGAGAAGTTGACTAAATCCCCGGCTATAAATAATATATTTTGAGATGAAGATACAACCACTTTCCAACCACGTTTTTATAGAGCCCTTGGCCGAAGAGAAGGCCACCAAGTCGGGTATTGTCATACCCGATACGGCCGACAAAGAGAAACCTATAAAAGGGAAGATATTCGCCGTCGGTCCGGGCAAGCTTAACGATAAAGGCGAGCGTATAGCCATGTCGGTTAAGGAAGGAGATACGGTAATGTTCAAGAAATACGGCCCGGATGAAGTGGAGATCGATGGGAAAAAATACCTAGTTGGCGACGAAGACGACATAGTCGCCGTCATAAGCGAGTAAGATTCCAGATACAATATATAAACAGCAATGGCAAAACAGATAAAGTTCAACGAAGATGCGCGGGCATCTATAAAAAAAGGCATAGATAAATTGGCAGATGCGGTGAAGATGACCCTTGGTCCGCGCGGCCGTGCTGTAGTCATCGAAAAGGGGTACGGCACCCCGCAGGTGACTTTCGACGGCGTAACCGTCGCCAAGGAGATCGAATTGGAAGATAAATGGGAGAACCTGGGCGCAGAATTCATCAAACAGGCAGCCGATAAAACCAATGATGGAGTGGGCGACGGTACGACCACCGCTACCATCCTGGCTTATTCCATGATCGATGAGGGCGAGAAAGTTATCCGCGAAAAGGGTTTTAATGTGATTCAACTGGCCGAGAAGCTGCGCGAAACCAGCAAGACCGTGGTCAAAGAATTGGAAAGCCAGCGCGAACTCATCAACGATAACAAGAAGATAGAGGAAGTGGCCACACTCTCGGCCAAGGACTCCGATATCGGCGGGCTCATCGCCGAGGTCATGGGAAAGATAGGCAAGGAGGGCGTAGTGACCGTCGAAGATTCGAACACCATCGGCAACTCCTACGAGATGGTCGAGGGTATGCAGTTCGATCGTGGTTATGTTTCGCAGTATATGGTTTCCAACCAGGAGAAGATGGAGGCGGAGCTGGAAGACCCCTATGTCCTGGTTACCGACAAGAAAATCTCCTCGATCCAGGATGTATTGCAGCTATTGGAGAAGGTGGTGCAGAGCGGAAAGAAAGAGCTGCTGATAGTCGCCGACGACGTGGAAGGGGAAGCACTCGTCACGCTCATTGCGAATAAGCTGCGCGGCATATTCAACGTAATCGCCGTTAAGGCGCCGGGCTTCGGCGACCGCAGGAAGGAAATGCTCCAGGATATTGCCATCGTGACCGGCGCTAAATTCATTTCTGAAGAGCTCGGTAAGAAACTTGAGAGCGCTGAACTGGACGACCTCGGTCGTGCGCACCGCGTTGTCTCGAATAAAGACACCACTACGATCGTTGGCGGCAAGGGCGACAAGAAGGATATCGACAGTCGCGTCGCCCAAATCAAAACACAGATCAAGAAGACCGAATCGGACTTCGACAAGGAAAAACTGCAGGAACGCTTGGGCAAGCTGTCTGGCGGAGTTGCGGTCATAAAAGTCGGGGCGCCGACCGAATCGGCCCAGAAAGAGCTTAAGCAGCGCGTCGAAGACGCGGTTGCCGCAACCAGGGCAGCGATGGAAGAGGGAATCGTCCCTGGTGGAGGGATTGCCCTGTTCAATGTCAGCAAGAAAATAGGCGGTTCGGACCAGAAATATAAACCGGGCGACATCTCGGATGCGGTCAAAAGAATCATGAACAAAGCACTGGAATCGCCCCTTCGGGCAATAGTCGAGAATAGCGGCGAATCCGCTGACCGGGTTGTGGACGAGCTTAAAAGGGAGAGCGATCTCTGGATAGGCTTCAACGCTATGGAGAACAAGAAAGATAACCTTAAGGATGCGGGTATAATCGACCCGCTCAAAGTGACCAGAATGGCTTTCCTGAATGCCGTCTCCGTCGCAGCCAACTATCTTACCGTAGGAGCATCAATAACAAGCATTCCGGAGAAGGAGAAGCCGGCCATGCCGCCAATGGGCGGAGGCGACTATTAATAACCAGGCCGTAACAAATTCAGCACAGCCCCGCGGTTCAGCCGCGGGGTTTTGTTTTACCGCCCGCGAAGCGACATATATAATATAAATGTAATGCCGAACAAAGGCCCCAATCCTTACATAAAGAAGAACGACGACGGCAGCCTGTCCATCACCGAGGAAGGCGATAAATTATTGAGCAGGGTTGTAACCGACACGAAGGGTTCGGTGTACGCTTTTACTGGAGAGTCGTCTCCGCTGCTCGCGGCGGCAGCCATGGCCAGGCTTTCCAGGAGGGGCAGCGATCTACGCGAGATATATCTCGATGAGTTTGCTACGACCGGGGAGGAGAGCGCCGAAGAGCTTATCTACCGTGTGGTCACCGCCTACGGCGACGATTCAGTGCAACAGCTAATCAACGTAGCTATGGTGGTTGAGGACGCTTCGAATCTGCTTACCAAGAAGATCGAGTGGAGCCGTCTGGCCTCCTATCTCGAACAGTCGACCAGGTATATCTTTTACGACAAGAAGAACGCCAAGGGCGAGTATAAGTATTTCACTCCGGGAGACTTGTCTGACAAACTGGTCGGCAGATATAAGAAGGACATGGACCAGATCTTCGATCTGTATTCGAAGGTAGTCAGAGGAGTGACCGAATATGTGCGCAAGAAGAATCCCGAGCCGGCCGATCCCGCGGAGAAAACAGTCTGGCTGAGCGCCACTCGAGCCCAGGCTTGTGACGCCGCCAGGCCGACGCTGCCGGTTGCCACAAAGTCCACCGTCGGAATAGTGTGTTCGTCCCAGGCCCTGGAAGCGATGGTGAGGCGCTTGCTGGCCGATCAACTTAAGGAATCTAACGATACCGGAAGGCTGCTATTGAGGGAGGCTAGAAAAGTGATCGGCGCCTTCCTGAGGCGTGCCGATATGCCGGAAAGGGGTCTGGCTTGGGCGATGTATCTCAGAGAGACGGAACGCGGGGTAAAGGATCTAGCCGCAAAATACCTGCCGAGGGAAAGCGGCGATTTCTCGCAGATGGTCAAATTAATCTCCTTCAGTCCGAAGGACGAACTCGATCTGGTTCCGGAAATGCTGTTCAAATCAAGCGAGCTATCCGAAGCGGAACTGAAGAAGAAGACCGATGGACTATCGATTGCCGAGAAGGAGGGGATATTCTCGGCCTATATGGGCAAGCGCTTAAACAGACGTCATAAGCCCGGACGCGCCCTGGAGGACGCACATTATAAGTGGGAGATAGTCGCCGACTACGGCACATTCCGCGATTTGCAACGGCATCGCATCGTCGATGCCTGGGAGTGGCAGAGTCTTATCGCGAAGTATGGCTATGATGTCCCGCAGCTGATAGCGGATGCCGGTTTCGAGAAGGATTTCCGCGATTGTTTCGCGGTGTCCGAGGGGCTCTGGAGGACAATGCTTGATATAGGCTTGGAAGAGGAGGCTCAATATGCGACCCTGTTGGGCCACAGGATGAGATACCGCTTCATAATCAACGGCCGAGAGGCATTCCACATGCTTGAACTGCGAACCTCGCCTCAGGGCCACCCCGGATACCGTAAAATATGCCAGGAGATGTACCGCCAACTATCCAAGGTACATCCGCGCATAGGCGGAGCCATGAAGTTTATAAATCAAGACGGTGACCCATCTCTTACTCGTCTGGAAGCGGAGCGCGCAACCCAATTCAAACTCAAATTGTTAGACAAGGAGGAATCGGCTTAGGTTTGCGTAAGTCCCGCCGCGTGCTAAGATAGAGCCAATGGCAACATACATTCTCCTGTTAATACTACTGATAGTGGTGATCTGGTTCATCGCCGCCTTTAACGGCCTGGTCAGATTGAGGAACCGCGCTCAGGAAGCTTATTCGGACATAGACGTACAGCTGAAACGCAGGTACGACCTTATACCCAACCTAGTTGAAAGCGTGAAAGGATACATGAAACACGAGGCCGGCGTATTCGAGAAGGTTGCTCAGACCCGTTCGCAGGCGATGCAGGCGACGGGCACCGACAAGGCGGCCGCCGAAAACCAGCTGTCCGCCGCGCTTAAATCGCTGTTCGCCGTAGCCGAGAACTACCCCCAATTGAAGGCCAACGAGAACTTCTTGAGCCTGCAGAACGAGCTGACCGACACCGAGGACAAGATCCAGGCTGCGCGACGTTTCTACAACGGAATGGTCCGCGACCTGAACACGAGGATACAGCAGTTTCCGTACAATATGATTGCCGGCACGTTCAACTTCAAACCTATGGAATTCTTCGGCGACCTCAGCGAAGCGGAGAAGGAGCCGGTCAAGGTTGATTTCAGCGGATAATCAACGGACTGTCGTCGACTCCGTAGTCAGTCATTAATATGGCCAATTTATATACCTATCAATCTTCCAACATCCGAAGAACGTGGCTGCTGTTCGTTGTGTTCTTCATAGTCATCGTGGGACTGGGTTGGCTTTTCTCCTATGTCTACGGAGACTACAGCATCCTGCTATTCGCGATAATATTCAGCGTCATCTATTCGATGATAAGTTATTGGTCTTCGGCCTCGATTGCGCTGGCGATGGCGCGGGCTAAGCCTGTCAGCAAGCAGGAGGCTCCCCAGCTTTATGATTCGGTGGAGAACCTCTGCATTACGGCCGGACTCCCGATACCGAAGATATACGTGACGCCCGAGATGCAGATCAATGCGTTCGCAACGGGCCGCGACCCGCAACATGCGGCGGTTGCGGTGACCGCGGGCGCTCTCCAGCGGCTCAATAAGGATGAGCTTCAGGGAGTGCTTGCTCACGAACTCTCGCACGTCGGGAACCGCGACATCCTTGTTTCGACGGTCGCCGCGATC
Source organism: uncultured Candidatus Saccharibacteria bacterium (assembly GCA_964633405.1). Taxonomy (GTDB): domain Bacteria; phylum Patescibacteriota; class Minisyncoccia; order UBA6257; family Colwellbacteraceae; genus JAMCRD01. Next base: position 4,053 of record CAZWFV010000013.1, on the reverse strand, counting down.
CTGGCCGGCATAATATCGCTCATCGCCGATATATTCCTGAGGTCACTGTTTTGGGGAGGCTTCGGTGGAGGCGGTCGAGGCAGCAACGACGAAGCGGGGGAAGTATTCTTCCTCATAGCGATAGCATTATCCATCCTTGCTCCCATAGGAACCATGCTTATACAACTTGCCATATCCCGCCGCCGTGAGGCTTTAGCCGACGCATCCGGTGTCCTGCTCACTCGCTATCCCGAGGGCCTGATTTCGGCCCTCAAGAAGATACAGCAGGATAACGTACCGATGGCTTCGGCCAAGGATTCCACTGCACATATGTGGCTGGACAATCCATTCAAAGGAAAAGGGGCTTCGTGGTGGCACAAGCTCTTTATGACCCATCCTCCCATCGAGGAAAGGATAGCGGCCCTGGAGAAATTGTCGGTCTAGCGATGACCCCATGTTTAGCTGGATATTTTCGACCATCCTGCTATCATCTTTTAAGTTAAGGAGGAGTGCGTGAGTGGTTTAAACGGCAGTCCTGGAAAGGCTGTGTGTCAGAAATGGCACCGTGAGTTCGAATCTCACCTCCTCCGCCGGATACGCAAATCCAGAAAAGGGCATGAACGGATATCTTATATACTTCACAAATATCTTATTCCTAGCCTTACCCATCGCCATATTCGAAATCATCATCGAGAAAGATAAGGGTTGGGGCAGCGGCTGGCGCAAGGATAAATGGTACGCGAAACGATTTGCCCCCAACAATCCCGTCGTTAGGCTGATGGTCAAGATGTTCGGGGCGGAATACCCATTGAACTATCATTTCCTTGTCTTCGCGGTCTTCATACCTCTGGTCTTCGTGTCGGAATACATCTACCTGACGAGCAACATATTGTTGCTGCTAGCAAGTTTGATCGGCGTGCTTGCGTTCGAGGATTTCTTCTGGTTCCTGTTTAATTGGAATTTCGATTCCCTCGGGCAACTATTAAAGGGACCGAACGGTTCCATCTGGTGGTATAAAGACTGGGCGGAGATATCGCCAAACTTCTATCTGCCCAGATATTATTTTTACAGCTTTCCTTCAAGCCTCGTGCTGCTGATTATTTATTCGTTCACGCACTAAGGATATTTCCGGCCGGCATAGCCGTCAGCTTTATGGCCGATTCTTTCGGGTGCGACTTGAGGTATCTGCGGACGGCGTACAATCCCAGAGAATACCCCGCCCATCGCGGTATATTCTTTTCTCGCGAGCCGGTCAGGAACCATTCCTCATAATCCTTGTCGGTCATGCTGGTCTTCCCATTCTTCTCCACCATTTTAAATAGTCTGTCCATTTCCGGAGGGGACAGTGGTTTGTTCCATACTGGCAATCTGCCGGTGATCTCGTAGACGAACTGGTCTACCAGGCCCTCGCTTACTATATACTCCAAGAACGTTCTGTGGGTTACGTTTATGCCGGCGTGTATCCTTGCCGCGTGGTGCGGCTCGTGAGCAAACGACCTGGCCAGAGCTCCGCTGGGGTTTCTGACAAACTTCCTATTGGAGGGGTCTATGCTCAGCTGTATGAAGTCGGCCGAAGGGCAATATCCGCCCACGCCCTCCAGATCCTCAAGCAACGATTCATCGCTCGTCTCCCTGACCAACACACTGACGCGGTCCAAATCCGATTTCCTGGCTTTCCTGTAAATAAGATCGATAACCGCCTTTATCTTGGAGCGGAGCGAAGCGATCTGCTCGGAGGTGTCTAGAACATAGAGCCCCACCGACATTTGATTGAGGGGTTATGCATGGCCTTTTGGATTCAAATATGCCGTATCTTAAGTATAATTGAAATATAAACAACTGAGCTAGGATCGGTGCACAAATCGCGTAAACCATGAATACGAAAGATAGTTACTATTTGGAACACTGGAACGAATGGCCGCTTCCGGTTATACCTGTTCCCAGCGCGCTTAACCCGTTTGAGATTGATGGAGTCGATCTGTCAGTCGTTCTAGCCTACCACTTGCCATACGAGAACATAAAATTCCTGACCGTTTACGGTCTTTTGTCCGGGGCAGAGGAGTCCGGCGTCCTGAAGAATGTGCATACATTGGTTGAGGCAACCTCCGGGAATACGGGCGTGGTACTTGCATCCATAGCCGGTTTCTTTGGGATCCGTCGGGTCAAACTTGTGGCGGCACCTGATCTACCCGACGGAAAAAGATATCCTCTGCTGATGAGCGGTGCCGAGTTTATACCTCCCGAAGAGGGTATAAGTGCGATAGCCACAGCCAGGAAATTGGGCGGCGGCGGCTGGAGGTCTAAAGACTGGCACGCTGATAACGGATATCTAAGTCTTGATCAGTATGCCAACCCGGACGGAACCAAGCTTCATGCTAGTTTCACCGCTCCGAGGATGCTGGAGCAACTCTCTTATCCGCCGACACTGTTCGTCGCCGGAGTCGGAACTGGAGGTACGCTGGTCGGTATGAGTAATCATCTGCGGAGCAGTCTGAATAAGATCAAGATCGGTGGAGTATTGTTGAGTTCCGGTCAGGAGATACCTGGCGTCCGCGACCTGAACCGGATGAGGGAAATTGCTCTGCCCTGGCGCCAATCACTGGATGAACAGATTGAGATTGAGACCAGACCGTCGTACCTGGCCGCCCTTTGGTTCAACTGGACTATGGGGCTTACCGCCGGTCCAAGCAGCGGCTTTGCCTATCTCGGCGCACTTAAACTCATCAAGAAATACAAGGACGGCGAAGACGGCAGAGACATTGATTCGCTGCGTGACAGCAAGGGCAGAATACATGCTGTTATGCTTTTCCCGGACGGGAATCGTCCGTACGGCGACAGATTTGCAGCCAACCTGCCCATTGAATATTTCAGAGCCTCTACCGCCCCCCTACCCTGGAAGTTCCCGGGCCACGAACTGTGGTAGGAGGCACGCACTAATTAAGATCTAATATGAAGTTAAACGAGCTGACACCGGAGGAAGATAGGGTAATCGTAAGAAAGGGTACAGAGACTCCTTTTAGCGGTGAGTATGATGATCTTTGGCAGGAGGGCATTTATACCTGCCGCAGGTGCAGTGCGCCGCTGTACAGATCGAAAGACAAGTTCGACGCAAAATGCGGTTGGCCCAGCTTCGACGATGAGATTCCCGGCGCGGTAAAGCGCATCCCAGATCCGGACGGCCAAAGGATCGAGATAACCTGTGCCAGGTGCGGCGGCCATCTCGGCCATGCGTTTTCAGGCGAAGGGCTTACTTCTAAGAACGTGAGACACTGCGTCAATTCGGTCTCGATGAAATTCGTCCCCAATAACAAGGCGGGCTAATGAAGGAAACGGCTTATCTCGCCGGCGGCTGTTTCTGGTGCATGGAGGCGGTGTTCAAGAATCTCAGGGGGATGATGTCGGTCGTGCCGGGATATTCGGGAGGGAGCATGGACGACCCGACTTATGAACGGGTCTGCGGCGGAAAGACGGGACACGCCGAGACCACCAGGATAGAGTTCGACCCTGCAGTGCTGACGTACAGAGACCTATTAAAGGTATTCTTCGGAACGCACGATCCCACCACGCTGAACCGACAGGGCAATGACGCCGGCCCGCAGTACCGTTCGGTGATTTTTACACTACGGCCGAGCAGAAGAAGGCCGCCGACGCTTATATAAGCGAGCTCGGCAAATCGTACGCCAACCCCATCGTCACCGAGGTCGTGCCCTTCGTTAAATTCTTCAAAGCCGAGGACTATCACAGGAACTATTATGAGTCACATGCCAATGTCCCGTATTGCCAGCTGGTCATAGCTCCCAAACTCAAGAGATTGAAAGAGGAGTATAACGGGCTATTAAAGCAAGGCGGCCAACGGGGTATACTGGCTAATGGTATGGCTAGCAAGAAGGTTGTTTCTATACAGGACGACGAGATCCTGAACAAAATACTTGCCATGGAGATGAGCAGGGAGGGCACTGAGTTCTTTGTGGTCAGCGACGGCAGAGAAGCGATGACCGCGGTCCGTAGCCATATGCCCAATCTTATACTTCTGGATCCGCTCGTACCCGAAGCCGATGGATTTGCCGTCCTGGA
>CAZWFV010000012.1:3286-19612 GCA_964633405.1 uncultured Candidatus Saccharibacteria bacterium | reverse complement strand
GCCGGGAAGACCAGCGGCGCGCTACTCCAGATCAAAAACAAGAAGAACGGACTACTGGCCTCCTCCAGCGAGGAAGCGGCACGGGCGATAGTCACGCTGTTGAAGAACGAAAAACCCGCTCCCGACTGGGGCGCGCCGCGCGCGAATCGGTTCACCGCAGATTTCTCATGCCCCGCTTCATCGCCAACAATCTGCGGCTTTATTCCGGATTGTCTAAATAATTCGCGCGGCTACTCCTATACTCGCCGCGTCGGAGAGATGCTATATTGTTGAGTAAATGACCGCACGAACACAATTCATCTCACTTGTAGCCGTAGTTTGCGCGGTGATGATAATCGGCTTTCAGTTCAATATCTATCACTACGAATACGTCCAAAACCTTGTGGCGGCGACCAACTTCACCTCGTTTTCCGGTGCCCTGGCCTGGCTGGAGTCCGTGGGCTACTTACTGATATTTCTGGCCATGATCGTCGAGGGGCCGGTCGTTACCGCTGCCGCAGCCTTCGCTTCGGCGCTAGGCTACTTCAATATCTTTATAGTCATAACTCTTTCATTGCTGGGAGATCTGGTTGGGGACTTCGCCTATTATTTCGCCGGCTACTTCGGCCGCATAACCTTTGTGGAGAAATACGGCCACAAGGTAGGTCTGACTCCCCAACGTATCGAACGTATGGAGCGTCTGATAAAAAAGCATCCCAAGAAGACGCTTGCGGCCATCAAGCTGGCGCCGATTCTGCCCGCTCCAGGACTGATGATAATCGGAGCGACTAAGATGCCCGTAGGCAAATACACTTGGATGACGCTGATCGTAACCCTGCCAAAGACGCTTATCTTCGTGGTTTTGGGCTACTATTTCGGCCGCGCCTACGATTCCCTTGCGCACTACATCGAGAGCGGGCAGTATCTCATTCTTCTGGGGGTGGTTGTGGTAGTTGCGGCCCTGTTCATATATAAGAGGGTCGCCGCAAGAGTTTCGCTAAGACTGGAGACGGCGTAGCCGACAGCCGCGTCCAAGCGGCTGTGGTACATTGCCTTGGTGACCCTTAGCATGCTAAGGTAACTCTGATGCCCAAGCAGCATTCAATCGGAGAAACACTCCAACCGGTATTCGGCTTGGTTTTTATGTTCAAGAAGGTCGCCGACAAGGCGTTGCGGTCCAAGCTGCGTCTGACCACCTCCCAACTCAGGATGCTTATGGCTGTAAGGCACAACCCGAATCTGTCACAGCACGACATCGCCGAGTTCTGGAATATAACCGAGGCTTCGGCCAGCAGGCAGATAGGACTGCTCGATTCTAAGGGGATGATTCGCAAGAAGAGGGATCCTAAAAATCGCAGAAAATATGTGCTGGAACTGACTAATAAGGGCAATATTGAGGTCAGAAAAGCTATGACACTGATGCACAACATGCTCGAGAAGATATTCAAGGACATTATGGACAAGGACAGGGGGAGACTGAAGACATTGTTGGTCAAGTTTACGGACAGGCTGAAGAGCAGCGATTTAATGCGCAATGTATAATAAACAAAACTATAGATGAAAAATGATCAATAAGTTGGTGACCGCATTCAAGAAGAGACCTTTTCTATACGGTGCCATCGCGGTAGTGGTTGTGGTCGGCTTGGTGTACGTCATCTATTCAAAGAGCTCGTCTGGCACCTATCAATTCGTAGACGTTAAGAGCGGATCTATAACCCAGGAGGTCAGCGTCACCGGAAACGCTACGCCGGTCAGTAGCGTCGACCTGGCCTTCCAAAACAGCGGAACGATTTCAGCGGTCAACTATCCTGTCGGCTCGCGCATTAATGCGGGAGACGTCATAGCCAGACTTGATGCAAGCGGTCTCGAGGCGCAATTAGCTCAGTCTCAGGCTGACGTCGATACCCAACAAGCAAATCTAGCCTCTTTACAGGTCGGATCGACCCAGCAGGAGATCCAAGTTTCACAGGCGGCGGTTGCTAACGCAGAGCAGAGCCTCGCCAATGACTATATGAGCGTGCCCAACGATGTCATACAGGCCTATGCAGAGGGTGATGATGCGATTAGAGGACAACTTGCGGCGCTATTTAACATAAGCAACGGAGAGACGTCAAATCCGACACTGACTTTCCAGACAAATAATCCCCAGGACCAAAATACGGCTACTGACGGCAGGATACAGGTGGCCGTCGAGTTGAATAACTGGCAGACGGAGCTGCAATCAATGAACGCAGATTCATCCACCAGTACTTTGGATACGTTCTTGAGCGAGGCCAGTTCGCACCTCAACGTCATACAATCCTTCCTAATAGAGATGGCCACGATCGTCAATAACTCTAGGGGCGTATCTCAGAACGCTACTACCTACCAGACCGATGTCACGGCAGCCATCAATGAGGTAAATACGGCGATAACCAGTATAAACACAATCACCCAAGCAATCGCCACCCAAAAGACCGTAGTGCAACAACAAGTTGTCGCCCTGAATAAGACCCTGGCCGGCTCCACCCCCCAAGCAATCCAGGCACAGCAGGCAGAGGTTGAGCAGGCCCAAGCCAGCGTTAAGAATATACAAACCGAGATTTCGAAGATGGTGATGATCGCTCCCATAAACGGAGTTATAACCGCCCAGAACGCCAAGATCGGTCAAATAGCCTCAGCTGGCGCAACGCTCGTCTCGATCATTTCTGACAACAACCTTGAGGTTGATGCGGATGTTCCTGAAATAGATATCGGCAAGTTGAGCGTGGGCGATCCGGTCAGTATGACCATGGACGCCTTTCCCGGAGAGACTTTCAGTGGAAAAGTATTCTATGTCGACCCGGCGCAGACCCTGGTTCAGGGGGTGGTCGACTATCTGGTCAAAGTATCTTTTGATAAAACCGACTTGCGGATAAAGAGCGGGCTCACGGTTAACCTCAATATAGAGACGCAGACGGACACGAACGCATTGATTCTGCCCCAGTTCGCGGTAATACAGAACGACAGCGGCGCGTTCGTGGAGATAGTGAAGAATAATGCCGTTGTACAGGTGCCGGTGACCCTAGGTATCCAGGATCAGAGCGGTAACGTGGAAATAACCTCCGGGGTTACCAAAGGTGAGCAGGTGCTGAACATCGGCCTGAAGCAATGATCGTAGTCCGAGATCTAAAGAAGGACTACTTTGAGGACGGCACAGTGACCTCAGCACTCAGGGGCTTATCTTTTGATATCGAAAAAGGCGACTTCGTGTCGATTATCGGCCCGTCAGGATCCGGCAAGTCTACTTTATTGCAGATACTGAGTTTCCTAGACCGTCCCACCGGCGGGAGTTATACCTTCTTTGGCAGAAGCATCGAGAATATGTCCGACCAGGAGCTGGCCCATGTAAGGAATAAAGATATGGGATTCGTTTTCCAATCCTTTAATTTACTATCCCGTCTATCCGTGTATGAGAATGTAGCTATACCTCTGCTTTATGCGGAGGACGTGCCAGCGTCCAGAAGGAAAGAGCTGGTAGAGAACGCAGTCAAGTCAGTCGGTCTGGAGGAGAAACTTTACGTCGAATCCGGAAGGCTCTCCGGCGGACAGAAACAGAGGGTGGCTATCGCCCGCGCCCTGGTCAACAGTCCCAATATAATTTTTGCGGATGAACCGACCGGTAATCTGGATTCCAAATCGGGCGCACAGATAATGGAGATATTGGACAACCTAAATTCCGCCGGACACACCATAGTTTTGGTAACCCATGAGACATATACCGCGGAGTTTGCCGACAGGATAATAAAACTCATGGACGGACTTATTGAAAGCGACGAATCTATAAAGAATCGCCGCACATCCAAGAAGAAATTTTTCAAATAATGAGGACCAAAGATTTATTAAGCTCAGCGAGAGACACATTTCATCACGGCAAGACCCGTTCCTTTCTTACTATGCTCGGCATTGTCATCGGCATCGCGGCCGTTATCGTTCTTATGTCGATTGGCCAGTCGGCGCAGGATTATATTCTGGGCCAGGTGCAGAGCGTGGGTTCCAACCTTATAATCGTTGTCCCCGGCGGCACGAACAATGGACGTTTCCAGTCGCCAGCACAAGCACAGGGGATTACCGTGACTAGTCTGTCGCAGAACGATGTTGATGCGCTGTCGCGTGAACCATCGATAGATGCAGTGGTGCCGGTAGTGGCTGGCCAGACTAGCGCGATTTACGGCGACAACAATCTTACGGTCACATACCAGGGCACTACAGCCAATTTCTTTCCGGTCAGGAACTTTGCGGTGTCCAGCGGCTACCCGTTTACCAATCAAGACGTGGCTGCGTATAACCACGTCGCGGTGATAGGCTCAGACCTGGCCGGTACTCTGTTCGGCCCAAATATTAATCCCGTGGGCCGGAGCATACTACTTAAGAGCATAAACTTTCGCGTCGTCGGCGTCCTCGAACCTAAGGGTCTCGGGCCTGGCGGGATCAACCAAGATGATATCGCCATCATCCCGGTAACCGTCGCTCAGAGCCAAATGTTGGGCATAACCTATTTCCAGTATATATTCGTCTCGGCCAATCCAGCCTATAACCCCTCCTTTGTTAAGGCTCGCATGCAATCCGTACTCGAGCGCAATCACGGCATAACCGACTCTACGAAGGATGACTTTACCATCGAGACCCAGCAGGACATCCTTTCGATTCTCGGCAACATCACTTCCATCCTTACTCTTTTCCTATCCGCGATTGCTTCCATATCACTTGTCGTCGGCGGGGTGGGCATTATGAATATAATGCTGGTGTCGGTTATAGAACGAACTAGGGAAATAGGGCTGCGTAAGGCGGTTGGGGCGACCGACGGCGACATAATCCAACAGTTCATTGTTGAAGCAGTAATGCTCACTTTCATTGGCGGCCTTATCGGTATAGCCATCGGCGCGATAGTTATAGCTGCGGCGTGGCTTATAATTGTGCATGTATTCGCCGTTGCCTGGACATTTGAACTCCCGTTATCAGCGGTAATTCTGGCGGTGGCCGTCTCGAGCGTCATCGGTTTGGTGTTCGGGATATACCCCGCTCGGCAAGCGGCCAGAAAGAGCCCGATAGAAGCCCTGCGTTACGAGTAGGTTAAGGGAAAAACGTCCGGTGCCGTGATATCATTCATAGAAGCCGGATGACGCTTTTCACCGAAATAGCCTTGTCGATAATCATAGCGGCAGCTTTTGGCATCATCGCCCACCTCTTAAAACAGCCCGCCCTGGTCGGCTTTATAGCCGCGGGCCTTGTCGTCGGCAGCCTGACCCGGTTCATAAGTATAGACACAAATGTGATCAACGGTCTGTCCTCGTTGGGAATAGCTTTGCTGCTGTTCATAGTCGGCCTGGATCTGGATTTACACGAGCTCCGGCACGTGGGGGTACACGCGATAATCATAGGTTTGGGGCAGGTATTTATAACTTTCGGGGTGGGGTTCCTGCTCAGTCATTCTCTGTTGGGGTTCGGTATGCTGCCCTCGTTCTATATATCGGCCGCGCTGACTTTCTCCTCGACCATTATCGTGGTGAAGCTGCTCTCAGAGAAGAAGGAGCTGAAGAGCCTGCACGGCAGAATCGTTGTCGGGGTGCTGGTAATTCAGGACTTCATAGCCATGCTGGCCCTGCTTCTCGTATCGTCCGGGCTATCCAGGGGCAACGTCGTGGCGGACCTTACGCCGCTATTCATAGACTTGGTTAAGGGCTTAATCCTGGCACTGGTCCTGATTGCACTTTCCAGATACCTGCCTAAATTATTAGATCTCATCGGGCACTCACAGGAACTGCTGTATCTGTTTAGCATCGCTTGGGCTCTCGGAGTGGCGATTCTGGCCGCATCACCTTACGTCGGATTGTCGGTGGAAGTCGGGGGACTTTTGGCCGGCCTGACCCTGGCTAATTCCGCGGAGCATTTTCAGATAAGCAGCCGACTAGCCCCGCTGAGAGACTTGTTCGTTATGATTTTCTTCTTCGGACTAGGGACGAAGCTGGTGCTCAGCGCAAGCGCCATCGCCTTGGAGCCGATAACCCTCTTCGTGTTGTTCGTTCTGGTGGCCGATCCGCTGGTCGTATATCTGATTATGATTATTCTGGGGTACCGCTCGCGGACGTCGTTCCTGGCGGGAATAACCATGTCCCAGATCTCCGAGTTCAGCTTGGTTCTGATCGCCTTAGGCTATCAACTCGGACAGATAAGCGCGGCCGAAGAGTCGCTGGTCGTTATCGTCGGCGTGATAACAATATTCTGCTCATCCTATCTCATAACTTACAGCGACTATTTATATAAATTGTTCAGCCCGGCATTGAAATGGACCGAGCGCAACATCGAGCGACCGGAGGAAGAGGTTCCCCAGGGCAAATTCATAAATCATGTGATACTGATCGGCGCGCATCGAATGGGCCGGACCATATTGAGAGCCGTCGAGTTGTCTGGCGGCAGGGTGGTTACGATAGATTTCGATCCCACTGTCGTTAGGAAGTTAAGGGCGGACGGTAAAGCCGTCATCTACGGAGACATAACCGATCCCGACATCCAGGAGATAGCGGGCATAGAGAAGGCTCGCGCGATCATTTCCACCGTGCCCGACCTGCACGATAACGAGGCCATTCTGGAAGCGGTGCGGCGCAGAAATTCCCAGGCCAGGGTCATTCTGACCGCGGATGGGGAGCGGGAGGGACGCCTGCTCTATAACCTTGGCGCCGACTACGTTCTCATTCCGCACCTGATCGGTGGCGAGGAGCTAGCGCGTTTAATATTGAAAGACCATAATTTCGAGCAACTGGAGGACTTTAAGCAACACCACATAAAATTTTTGGAAAGCCTCTCTTAGAAAAGGTGATCTTGCCGCAGCGCCGGCTTGTCGGCGACGGAAAGCCTTTCCTCGCTGGCCAGCATATCGTCCAGCTTACTCCTTATACCCGGCAATTTCTGGAACGACTTGCGCAGTTCGTCCAATATAGTCGTGGATCTCAAGGCGGCAGCGGGATGGTATAGAGGGACTATTATCATATTCCCCTTCCTGAATACCTTGCTTTGGTCTCTGGAGATCTTGGCATCGGGTAGGAACACATTCATCGAGAATCTGCCGAGGGTGACTATAAGCTTCGGGGCGATTATGTCTATTTGCTTCTTGAGATACGGATAGTAGGCCGTCACCTCTTCGGGCAGAGGGTCGCGGTTCTCCGGCGGGCGCCGTTTAACGATATTGGTTATGTACACGCTGTCCCGTTCCCAGCCTATTTCTTTCAGCAACTGATCGAGTAACTTCCCCGCTCGGCCGACGAAGGGGCGCCCCTCCCTATCTTCATAGAATCCCGGGGCTTCGCCGATGAAAATAACCTCGGATGACGGGTCTCCCTCACCGAAGACAAGATTGGCTCCAACCAGGGGGAGCGATCCGTCCCTAAGCATATCTATCTTTAGGGAGCCGAGCGACACCGACTTATCCATTGTTCATCGGAGTATATAACAGTTTAGGACTCCCACCAACCGGTTCATGCGGATGAAATAAGAAACATCCCTCGGGCGGTGCTATAATTTCGTTATGACCGGCGTGTTATACCTCGTCACGCGCTTTTTTAACCGATTAGTCCAATTCCTGCGCCACTGGTATGTGGACAGCTTCATGGTGTTGAGCCATCTGGCCGTAAATACATTTGAGTTCCTGGATCGATCATTCGCGCTTAGGGTTACCCTGCGTCACATTTTCGAGCCGCTGTATCAAGACCGGACGGTGGCGGGACACATCCTGGGTTTCATATTCAGGCTTGCCCGGATAATCCTCGGCCTCGCAGTTTACGCGGCATTGCTAATAGTCTTCGTCGCGGCTTACGTCCTGTGGGCAGTGGCACTGATAGTACTAATCTACATTGTTATTAAATACCATGGCATCGCTTAATTTCCGATTTGAAGATCCCAGACTTACTATGCACCCGGCGACGAGGGCGGCGGTCAATATAATCATCTGGATATGGATTGTAGTGCTGATTGTGGTAACGGTGATATTCCTGCTTTCCGGGGCCGCCTGGACGAGGGCTCTGGGAACATTGCTCGCCCTATACCTGGTTGACAGCTTCTTGCACAGGAACAAATCCAGGAAGCCTCTAAGTAGGTTGCCCAAAGAGGGCGACGTAAACCTGGCGGAGTATGCTAGCCCTCAGGCAATGAATGCCTTGCTCGCAGCCTTCAATCGGGCCCGAGTCTTCGGCGGCAATCCCTATCTCCACCTAGGCAAGGACCTTTTAATGAGAAAGGAGGTCGGCAAAGCGCTGCAGCGTCTGGAAGTGTCGCGTGACGAGTTCGGATCGAAACTGATTGAGCACCTCAGTAAAAGCCTGCCGGCTAAGTATACGAATCAACAGTTGTCGCAGATGGAGGAGAAGTTGGTGCTCGCAGCCGCACTACAAGCGATATCTGGCCACGCCGAGAACATAAGGCCGGCTGACCTATTTGCGGCGATACCCGCCACCGGCGAAGCCGAGGCAAACAGCCTATTCGACCTGTTCCGGATAGCCCCCGGCGATCTGGAAAAAGCGATGATCTTCGGACATCTCGCGCCCACCTTTCCCATTTTCCGCCTGCCGTCGAGTCTGGGCGGATTCGCCGGCCGATCTTATCGGATTAGACACCGTTTCATGAATCGGGCTTGGACTGCCAGGCCGACGCCGGTTCTGGACAGGATCAGCACGGATCTTACGGATATGGCCCGGATGAACAAGATCGGTTTTATGATCGGCCACGAACAGGAATACGAACGGCTGGTCGACGCCGTTTCCCGGCCCAGCAAGCCAAACGCGCTGCTCATCGGTGAAGCGGGCTCGGGCAAGGAAACGATAATCAGCCACCTGGCCTACAAGATCAGTAGGGACGAAGTGCCAGTGCCGTTATTCGATAAGAGACTGGTGGCGTTGGATATCAATGCTATGACTTCCGGCGCAAACCAGGGTGAGTTGCAGCGGCGGATCAACGCCATCCTCAGCGAGATCAATGCGGCGGGCAATATAATCATTTACATACCCGACATACACAACCTGTCCCGAACGGCGCCTTCGCGGGAACTGTCGGCCGCAAACACAATGTTGCCGCTCGTAATCTCCAACGATTTTCCCACGATAGGCACCACATATCCCAGGGAGTACAAACAGCTGATTGAGACGGATAGCGTGTTTGCCAGCGCTTTCCAGGAGATCAAGGTGGATGAGGTGAGCGAGGACGAGGCGGAACGGATATTGGTCTATGACAGCTTGATTTTGGAGAAGGTCTATCGGGTTACCATAACCCACGCCGCGATAAAGATCGCGGTCCAGCTAGCCAAGAGGTATTTCCGGAGCAGGCTTTTGCCGTCGTCGGCAGATGATCTGTTGAAGGAGGCGCTGACCGAGGCCAGTCGCAGCGGCGACAGAGTGGTCAAGGGAGAGGATGTGACCAGGGTCGCCGAAAGGCGGGCCAAAGTGCCCATGCACGAAGCCGGCGACGGTGAGCGCGAGCACCTGTTGCATTTGGAAGAGACGATTCACGAGCGGTTCATCGATCAGGAAGTGGCAGTCAGGTCCGTATCCCGTGCCCTGCGCGAATATCGCAGCGGCCTCGTCCGCAAGGGCGGACCGATAAGATCATTCCTGTTCGTCGGGCCGACCGGGGTCGGCAAGACCGAACTATCGAAGATACTGGCTAAAATACAGTTCGGTTCGGAGAATGCTATGGTCCGTTTGGACATGTCCGAATATCAGGACAAGGGCAGTTCGGCCAGGCTGATCGGTTCCCCGGATGGGGCGGTTACCGGAGCCCTGACCGACGCGGTGTTCGAACATCCTTACAGTCTTGTGCTACTCGACGAGTTCGAAAAAGCCAGCCCCGACATATTGAATCTGTTCCTGCAAGTGTTCGATGACGGTAGGCTCACTGATAACCTGGGCAGGACGGTAAGCTTCGAAAACACTTTGATAATCGCGACTTCGAACGCGCACTCGGAATTCATCAAGAACGAACTGATCCAAGGAAAGACCATGGAAGAAATAACCAGCGCGTTCAAAGACAAACTGACTGACGTTTTTCATCCGGAACTGCTCAATCGTATGACCGTGATCGTCTTCCGCGACCTTAACCCCGGTGACATTGCGAGTATAGCCCGCTTTCAGGTCGGTGATATAAGGGACACTCTGAGGAACGAGAAGGGGATAGAACTTACCGTCCAGGACGAGGTCATAAACAAACTGGCGGAATGGGGCTACGATCCGGTCTTCGGCGCCAGGCCGCTCAGGGAGGCGATATCCGACAAATTGCGCGGCCCGCTCTCCGAGATGATATTGTCTTCGGAGGTAAGCCGCGGTTCGGTAATCAACGCCTCTTTGGACGGCGATAAGCTGAAATTCGAGAAGCGACAATGAGGAACTCCGAGGTAGCCAAGATACTCTTGAACATAGCCGAATTCCTGGAGATGGAGGGCGTGGCCTTTAAGCCACGGGCTTATGACCGGGCGGCCGAGGCTATAGCCAGCCTGGAAGAGGAGGTTTCCTCGGTGTATGAGCGTGGCGGACTAAAGGCCCTGGAGGAGATACCTGGGGTCGGAGTGTCGATAGCCGAGAAAATAGAGGAGCTCATAAAGACCGGCAAGCTGGGCTACTATGAAAAGCTGAGCAAAAAGCACCCGGTGAACATTTCCGAACTTTCCAGTATCGAAGGCATAGGTCCGAAGACAATACAATTATTGTATAAGAAGCTCGGGGTTAAGGACCTGGCTAGCCTGGAGAAAGCGGTTAAGCAGGGCAAGATACGTAAGCTGGCTGGCTTCGGAACGAGATCGGAGGAAAAGATGGTTAAGGGCATCGATGCATATCGTCGGCACTCGGGGCGTTTCTTGCTGGGGGAGGTCACCAGTCTCGCTCTGGCGATGAGGGAATATATGAGCAGGGTCCCAGGGGTTGAGCGGGCCGAGGTGGCCGGATCGTTTAGACGCCAGAAAGAGACTGTCGGCGACCTGGACATACTGGTCATTTCAAAGAACCCCAAAGCTGTGATGGATGCATTTATCTCCCAGCCGGAGGTGTTGGAGGTGATAGCCAAGGGAGACACAAAATCTTCGGTCAGACTTAAGGTCGGTATTGATGTCGATCTCAGAGTGGTGCCCGCCGATAGCTACGGTGCGGCCTTGGCTTACTTCACTGGTTCCAAGGCGCACAACGTAGCCATGAGGGAGATGGCTCAGGCCAAGGGGTGGAAGCTAAACGAATACGGCCTGTTTGGCAAAGGCAGGGGCGGCGCCGAAGGCCCGCGCATCGCGGGGAGAACCGAAGAGGAGGTGTACGATAAACTTGGATTGGAATACGTGCCGCCAGAGATGCGTGAGGATACCGGCGAGCTGGATCTGGCTAAGGCCCATAAACTGCCCAAACTTATCGGTTACGGGGATCTGGCTGGTGACCTGCAGGTCCAGTCCGATTGGACCGATGGTGCAAGCTCGATAGAGGAGATGGCCCTGGCGGCCGAGAAGCTGGGACACAAATATATAGCTATAACCGACCACACCAAGCGATTAGCCATGGCTCATGGTCTGGACGAGAAACGTTTGCAGAAACAGGGCTTGGAGATAGACCGGGTCAATAAGAAACTGAGAGGGCGGATAACCGTATTAAAGGGAACGGAGTGCGACATACTTAAGGATGGAGCGCTGGATATATCGGACGAGTCTCTGGCCAAGCTGGATATCGTCGGCGTATCAATACATTCCTTTTTCGGTATGCCGATAGGTCAGCAAATGGCCCGCTTAGAGAGGGCCATGAGCAATCCCAACGTCGATATAGTTTTCCACCCTACCGGCAGGCTGATCAATAAACGGGATCCGATAAATCTGGATATGGACCAGATAATCAAATTAGCCAAGAAGACCAACACCGTCCTAGAGATAGACGGGATACCGGATCGGTTGGACCTCAAGGACGAATATATAAGAAAGGCGGTTGAAACTGGGGTTAAGCTGGCTATCGATTCGGACGCCCACGCCGTCGGTCACTTGCAGTTCGTGAACTACGGCCTAGCCCAAGCTCGACGCGGATGGGCTAAGCGCGGCGATATCGTCAATGCCTGGCCGTTAGATAAGATGACTAAAATGCTAAAACACTAGTTATGAAACCGGAAGTCAGTCATGAAACGTCCGCGGGGATAGTGGTATATCGACGAACCAGCGAAGGCCCCAAATTTCTACTATTATATCACGGCGGGCGCTACTGGAACTTTCCAAAAGGACATGTCGAGTTGCTGAAAGGTAACGACGGTTCACAGCCGGTCAGAGAGACCAGCTTCCGGGCCGCCATTCGCGAGACGTGCGAGGAGACTGGTTTGAGGGAGAGCGAGTTGAAGCTCAGACACGGCTTCAGGACGTTGGAAAGGTACCTGTTTAATAAGAATAAGACGCGGGTATCCAAGATAGTTATCTTCTACCTGGCGGAGACGAAACAGAGACAAATAAGGATATCAGACGAACACGAGGGTTTCGGTTGGTTCAAATACAAGGACGCGCTACGCTTGTTAAGCGCCTACCGCGAGAACGCGTTGGTCATAAGGCGCGCCCACAGTTTTATATCCCAAGGTAAGCCGGATGCTACTTCTTCAGGGACGCAACGATCTTCTTGAAGGTAACTGGTTCGTTCTGGGCTATGTCCGCCAGCACTTTACGGTCGAGTTTCACCTTATTTAGCTTAAGTGCATGGATAAACCTGCTATAAGACAGCCCCTCGGTGCGGCTGGCGGCGTTGACTTTGGCCTGCCAGGCTGCGCGGTTTACCCTCTTCTCCTCCTTTCGTCCCCTAAATGAATGCGACCAGGCATGGAGCAGTGCTTCTTTAGCGGCCCGCTCCTTAGATTTGCGGCCCCAACGGAACCCCTTGGTGTATTTAAGTATCTTCCTGCGTTTCTTAGCCGCTACCGTGCCTCTTTTAACCCTAGCCATTTATGTATTTCTTAGATATCTTTTTTGACTCCATATATTCAAGAGGCAGGGTCAAGCGCTTGGTCCGTATCGCCGAGCCGCTCTTGTTGGCGCGGGAATGTCCTAGACCCATTGGCCTGCGTAACACCTTGCCGTTTTTAGTTACCCGAAAACGATCGGTTATAGCTCGCTTAGTCATGATGAATGCGGCAGTGATGATACCGTAGAAGGTTTATTTTGTCGAGACCGAGCTCTACGCGTCCTTCTTTGTGGGGTGGATATCCTTACTGAGTTGAGTCACTAATCCGTGCGCCCCCTTCTGAGCTTCCTGGGTTATTTTATACGGCGTGGCGATGAGTTTAAGGAATGCACCCAGTTTCCCCCTGGCGAATTCGGGCATGGACTTCTCCCGACCGCGCATAGTAAGTTGGATCTCTATCTTATGCCCGCCTTCGAGGAATTCATCGATCTTTTTGGCCTTTCGAACCATATCGTTGGCTGCCTCGCGCACGCTCACCTGGATCTGCTTCATCTCGGGAGCCCTCTGGGCCGCCCTCTGCCTCCTCAATTCCTTGGCTTTTTGATAGCGGAACTTATCGAAGTTGACGATCCTGGCCACGGGCGGGTTAGCTTGGACAACGATCAATATCAGATCTAACCCTTTTTCCTTGGCGATCCGGATGGCCTCATCGCGCGAGAGAACGCCGAGGTTTCCCCCGGCTTCGTCCACCACCCTGAGCTCCTTCGCCCCTATTTGATTGTTTA
The DNA here is from genome assembly GCA_964633405.1 of uncultured Candidatus Saccharibacteria bacterium. Classification (GTDB taxonomy): domain Bacteria; phylum Patescibacteriota; class Minisyncoccia; order UBA6257; family Colwellbacteraceae; genus JAMCRD01. The sequence continues at coordinate 5,949 of CAZWFV010000012.1, read as the reverse complement.
GGATAAAGTTTTCTATGTTAACAGTTATTATGATATACGAGAGTCGGCTTGGGCGCAATCATTATCGGGACCGTATGACTCTTTTGGCCAGATTGATCGGCCTGGCGCCGGATATATGCATCGGCTCGCGAATATCCAACCCCTTATTTACTTGAGATTGTATCCTGAAAGCAACCGACACAACCCCAACCACCTTATTTGTGGCTTGCTCTATAAGCGGCGAGCCGCTGTTGCCTGCGGTTGCCACCGCGTCGATTATGAAAAAGTTGCGCGGGTGGGACGGATCCGCTCCACTCAGTTTTATATTACTGATCATCCCGCGGTTAGCGATGAGGGTTATGCCCCAACCCTCGTTCATCAGATTGCCGGCGTAGGGGAAGCCGATGAAATAGATGTCATCACCGACCTCTACTTGATCCGAATCGCCCATCGCCAAGGGTTTGAGCAGCGTATCCTGGTAGCCCTCCACCTTGAACAGGGCGATGTCGTTGCCGTCGTCCTTGGCAACAAGTTTTATCGGCAACCAGACGTATTCCTCGCCTCCCCGGATGTCTTCTTTGGACATGGTCATGGCCACCAGGTTGGGTGCGTGTTCCTTCGGGATCTGATTATATATGTGTGCTGCGGTAATTATTCCTCCATCGGCGGACACCGAAAAGCCGCTGCCGAGTATGACTACCTGCTCGGGACTGGGTCGGTAGGCAATGCCAACTACGGACCGTCTGACCTCCTTAATTTTGGATCTTATATCATTCATGGTCGGCTTAATTATACGCGTTGAGACTTAACCTCAAAACCGCGGCTGGCATTATAATAGTGACATGATTCAGCGGGGCATAGCGACGTTCGGCTTGGATTACGGCAAATGTCCGCCGTGGCTTTTTGAGCGCATGGTCAAGTTGGGACGGGAGATGGCCGAGGTGCTGGTCGCTGAATATGGGCCGGACGAATTCATCCGACGCATGGCTGATCCCGTCTGGTTCCAGTCGTTGGGTACCATCCTGGCCTTCGATTGGAATGCTTCCGGCCTCACGACCATACTGACCGCCGCCATGAAGGAGGCTATCCGCGGCAGGGAGGCTCAGTTGGGCGTATTTATCTGCGGAGGCAAGGGTAAGACCTCCAAACGGACACCGGAGGAGATAGAGAACTGGGGACAAAGGCTGTCTATGCCCGAACCCCGAACCAGGAACCTGATTTACAACTCCAAGATGAGCGCAAAGGTGGACAGCGCACTGGTCCAGGACGGCTTCCAGATATATCACCACAGTTTTATGTTCTCCAGGAACGGCGTATGGGCCGTTGTCCAGCAAGGCATGAATAAAGATAAACTCTCAGCCAGGCGTTATCACTGGTATTCGGAGAAGGTTGAGGACCTGGTATGCGAACCGCATGCCGGCATATCCTCGGAGCTGACTTTGTCCAGAGCGCTGGACCTGACTGCCAGGGGCAGCACCAAGACCAGAGAAGTTTCGACGGAGTTGGTCGGCGGCGGATACGCCACTCTGATGAAGGATATAAATTTACTGAGGAAGTACTCGTCTCCGCTCTCGCAAGTGGCCAGGCTTGAGACCCAACGGGGCCAGCTTACTCTGCTGAACCTGGAGAACAGAGAGTTCAAATATCATCCGGTAGTTGAAGAGAGCTTCTCAAGCAACAGATACCTGGATAAAATATTGGCTAAAGTTGTCTATGCCAAACCGGAAAACTACGAACGGCTTGTAGCTATGGAGGGCGTCGGCCCCAAGACATTAAGGGCGCTAGCCCTCGTCGGCGAGGTGATATACGGCGCTAAGCCGTCTTATGAGGACCCCGCTCGCTACAGCTTCGCCCACGGCGGCAAGGATGGTACGCCCTATCCGGTAGATCGCCAGACTTACGATTCAACCATACGAGTCTTGGGGGAAGCGGTCAGGAGAACTAAACTTACCTCAACTGAGAAGGAAGGGGCGTTGGGGCGTCTATATAACTCAGTCGAATAAGCTATAATATTGAACAGACGAGGCTTCTATATTTGCTAAATGATATTCATCGGCAACGTGGATTTACTGGTTCTCAGGATAAGCGCAGCTGCGTCGCTCATCTTGGGGGTGATTATATTCATAAACAATCCCGTAGCGCCACCGGCAGGGCTTTTTTTGGATTCGTCTTGTCTGCGATCGGTTGGGCTGTGGCCAACTACATAGCTTCCCCGCATATTACGCTCAACAGCAGCGTTCTATTGTGGGCCATAAGCTGGAACATGTTCTTCGCCGTGTGGCAGGTCTATTCATTCTTCATGTTTATGTATCTGTTCCCTAAGGAGCGCCTGGAAATGAAGCCGCTGTATAAATGGGGCCTGACGATCATATCCGCCCTGCTTTCCGTCGTAGTAATGAGCCCACCGGTGTTCTACGGAGCCTCCGTGGTTAATGGAGTCGTGGTGGCTTTGCTACACCCCCAGGAATAGGCGCCTTCGGTCTGTATGCGGTGCTATTTATAGTCTGGGGCGTGGTGATTCTTGCGCTAAAAATGATCCATGCAGCTAAGTCCGACAAGCCATCCTTTAAATTCATGTTATGGGGTTTGGCTGCGATGCTTGGCTTGATTCTGATCTTCAATTCTTCCTGCCGGTTCTGTTCGGTATAACCAGATTCACGACCCTAGCTGCGCTGGAGACGCTA
>CAZWFV010000012.1:0-3186 GCA_964633405.1 uncultured Candidatus Saccharibacteria bacterium | reverse complement strand
GAACGCCAAACTTAACGAGAAGACGGTCGAATTGGACAAACAGCTGGCCGAGATCGAACGGATGAACAAGTATATGGCCGACCGAGAACTGAAGATGGTCGAATTGAAGAAGGAGATCGAAGATCTAGAACAACGGGTCGTCAGCAAGTACGGCCGGACCGGAATATAGCAATAGAGTGCTAGTTCTTAGCCTTTCTAACGATACAGAACGGCGTCATTTCGTCCGATTGTCCGAGGGGATTATCGCGGAATAATTCCCCTATGAATGACTCGGAGATTGCACGCGTAGATTTGCCGAGTGAAAAAGCCCCACGGTAGTTCGCATCCAAGATAACCGCCTCATTACCGAAACGTTTCTTGATTTGCCGGGCGACGTCGTTCGGATCGTGCGGCGCGAGTTTTGCAGAGTGTGCATACTCAAGGATCAGGAAGGACATCGGGCAGTCAATCGATTTGGCGCTCTTGCCGCAGATCCTATAAAACATACCGTGAATGCCAAATGGCCGCGTGATCGCGGCAACGACAGCGGCGAAGAAGACGCGCAGATAGCCGGCTTCTTCCAGAAAAAGCTGCATGGCGATACTGGTGCCGTGTCCGAAACCATGGAAACGATTCGAGCCGTAGTAGGTGCCTACATTGCGCGCAAGCAGGCGCGCGAGCCGCGTCGGCTTGATTTCACTCATGTCGACAATACGACCTTGGGTCACGGTTAGCGCTTTTTCACTGACGAAGATGATATCGTCGGGTTGGAGATATGGTCCGACATATTCTTCAAGGAGCGGCATGAGATTGGTATCGTTCGTGGTGATGAGACGGGTACGAACCGGCAAACGCAGGTAGGCGGCGTCATCAACGTCGATTGCAAGCTGTTTTCCTGGATTCGCAACAAAGTTACCTGATGCGGCGCGCGGCATGGCTGCGGTAGCAGTGAGTTTCTTCTCTCCCCTGAATAGCGCAAACAACGTCTCGACTGCCTTGCGAATATCTGCCGGATCTTCGCTAAGCTTAGCACGAGAGTTGAGCAACTCAGTCGCTTCCATATAAAGGATATGCGCCTCGTCAATCCTGTCTTCTGGAAATATCGCTTCGGCAACTAGCATTTTATCCTCCGACACAGCATTTACGGCGACCGTTCCATCCTCTCGCGGGGAATAAAGGATGGCGAGCCCAGTCTTCACTTTCGTCTGGGTGTATGCCTGATCCTGTTCCTTGAACCATTTTACGACCACGGGTATCGCTTTATGTTTCCTGACCTCGGTTATGCTGTTTTTGTCGTCCACGAATACCACGATGGGGTCTAAATTTTTCAGCTCTCCGGGCTCTATCCACGCCTCCGCCAAGATGATTATCTTATCGCCCGGATGGAAATGGTGCGCCGGCGGTCCATTTAGGCAGATGTCACCGTTGCCGCGCGGACCCGCGATGACATAGGTCTGCCAGAAGAAACCGTTAGCAAGATTCGTGATATTAACGTACTGGAACGGTTTGATGCCACTCTTATCAAGCAGCTCCTCGTCGATGGTGATCGAGCCGATGTAATCCAAGTCCGCCTCGGTGACTGTGGCGCGGTGTATTTTCGCCATACAGGTGCGGATTAGCATGTCGATATCATTCTAATTATGTGTCAATCTCTTGGCAATTGTGAATTGCGGTCATGCCAGACAAGGCGACCCCATTTTACGTGTTCAGGGGGAGCCGGTCCCTAACCCAGCGCTTTGTCTGGAGATGGTCTGATGGTCGTCACGTTAAATTTCATGTTGGCCAGCGAGCGCACCAGAGCGTAGGCACTGAAAAACACCGCATTGTAGAAAATATCGCCGAGCAACGTGTTTCTGAAAAACGGCATACCCATCACGTACGTCCATAACAGTCCCCTTATGTCGTGCGGATACCAGGCGGAGAATAACCATACGGCGGTATTGGTTATGATAAAGAACGCCACTGATCCAAAGAGAGAGGAGAGCACGATCGTGTACGGATTCTTACCCGCTTTCAACCGCCAGCCCAGGACGCTGATCAGCGCTATGCTGCCGTACACCGAGATCATCAGCCGCGGATCATAGAAACCAATCAAGGCATCGCTAAGGAACATGACCGCTAGCGGTAAGATTAGGCTCGACTTCTTAGACAAGTAGACTCCGGACCACAGGGCCAGGGCGCCCACTGGAACCACGTTAGGCAGGCGAGTCAGAAACCTCATCAATAGGGAAAAGATTGCGAATAGGATGCCCAATATCAGCGCTATCATCCTTTGTACGGCATGAATTTCCACTCAATCACATCCCTACCCTTAACTATATATGAATCTGCACCAACGGAGGCATAGTTGTTATTGACCCAATATTGCCAGTAATTACCCCCGGTACCGTTGACCCTATCTCCTATCTGGGTTATCAGGTCACCCATACCCGAATAACTCTTATAACTAAATTTATATTATTGGTTCCAGCGATACGCTGCATTATTTCCAGCAGGTTCTCGCTGGCGGAGATGGTCTCGCTATATACGGCTATATTTCCATTGCCGTAGTCGATCATCACGCTGGATGTTGTAGCAACGGGCGATGTGACAGCGGGGCTCTACTGGTTCTGATGGTCGCTCCGATTATAGAGTCCGGCAGCGAGCCCGATAACCACAGCGACAATCACCGACAATATTAACTTCGTGCGCATGTGCACCGGTAAATATAGCATGGAACCTAGGGATGGTGTTGGTGAAAAAACAGAACGACCCGCTAGCTAGCATGCGGGTCGTTTCTCGGAGTCCTTTATTACGGACTTTATTCCCCAGTTGTAGGGATGGGTGTAGCGTAATAAGCTCCGAGTCCCCGTAACGTAATGTGGTGTTCCGCGGATTCCTAGTTGCCGTGACCTCCGAATAAGGTAAGTATGACCGGCAGCCAGACCAATATTGCCAACGCACAAAAGACTAAGAGTGCGATTATGCTTTTGGCGTCCCAATGAGGTTTCTCTTCCTGTTGCCCCAATGGTTTTCTGACCATGAAACCAGCATCTGTTTCGTACCAACCATGGCGTTTGCCAGGAGTAATACCTAAGAGCTTCATTATTATTTAAACCCACCCCATACTCGAGGTAGGGAGGGTATGGTTTTTGGTAACGACCTTTACCTTCCCGTTCACCCCGAAGGGATTGAATCGGATTTTAACGAACATCAGTTTATAACATA
>CAZWFV010000011.1:0-20625 GCA_964633405.1 uncultured Candidatus Saccharibacteria bacterium | reverse complement strand
GAAGTAAGACCAAGGGTCTGGAGGACATCCTGATCGAGGCGTATGGCCCCGGGGGGGTGGCTTTGTTGGTGCCGGCGGTGACCGACAACCGCAACCGGACCGTAGCCGAACTGCGCAAGGCGCTCAGCGACTTCGGGGGTAAAGTTGCTGAACCGGGAAGTGTTATGTGGGCTTTCGAGCGCGGGCCGGAGGGGGATTGGGTCGCTAAATTCCGGATCGATGCCGATCGAGAGACGAAGACGAAACTGGATGAGTTGATCGATACGCTATATGGACACAATGACGTTGCCTCCGTCATCACCAACGTAAAATGAAAATATTAGGCGTTGACCCGGGGACTACCCGCGTGGGTTATGGAATAATCGAGTTGGGGTCGCAGCCGGCCTACGTTGACTGCGGCGTGTTCGAGCCGCCTTTCTCCGCAAGCGGCCTGCGGCTGAGGTTTATGGCCGATAAACTGGAGCAATTAATCGAGTTGCACAAACCGGCGTGCGCCGCGGTGGAAAAATTGTATTTCTCAACCAATAAAAAGACGGCTTTGTCCGTGGCTGAGGCCAGGGGAGTTATACTACTCACCCTCACCCGGAATAAAATACCGATTATTGAATTTGCGCCGAATCAAGTGAAGTCGATGGTGGCCGGCTGGGGAAAGAGCGACAAAAAGGGGCTCAGCAAGGCGGTGAATATAACCCTGAGGATTCCGGACAGTCCCAATATCCTTGATGACGCCACGGACGCCCTAGCCTTGGCTTTATGCGGATATTTTGAGATCAAGGCAGGGAATAAAGGGGGTTGACAACCATCGGGGTTTTTATATACTACCCGCGTTATTTAATTTGGCACCGATTACAAACCTAAAAGGTCGCAAAAATTAAAGTGATTGATGCTTAGTAAGGTTAAACGATCAGCAGCCGTCGTAGAGGGTAACTTTAACGATTTGGTCGTGGCTTTCGAGAGAGAGGGTGAGGATTACGGAGATGATTCCGACGAGAAAGAAGAGAAGGGGCTCGGCGAAGAAGACGAGGACGATGAAGACTTGGGTCTGGGCGCTGGAGATGAAGAGGAAGAGGAAGAAGACGACGGCGAGGACGAGGAATAGACCGACTAGAAACATCAACCAATCACCCCGTTTTAACTCAGTTCGGGGTGATTTTAATGCCCCGTGAGAATATAATGGTCGATGGATATTAAGGTGCCCAAACTAAAGACTTGGCAATGGATAGTTGTCGGATTGTCCCTGTTTATAATAGGGGGTGTCTTGTATGTGGGTTACTTATATCTGACTCTCCCCAAGATAACCGACCTAAACAATATCCAGGTAGCCCAATCAACCAAGATATACGACCGAACCGGAACTGTGTTGCTGTACGAAATACACGGCGACCAGAATAGAATATCTGTTCCCTCGGATCAGATACCCGACGTTATGAAGCAGGCGACCGTGGCTATAGAAGACAATACCTTCTACAGCAATCCTGTCTTCGATATAAGGGGTATATTGAGAGCGCTGGCGATAGACGTACTGACGCTGCATTTCAGCCAAGGAGGTTCAACCATCACCCAGCAGTTGGTTAAAAACACCTTGTTGACCTCAAAGAAAACCATCAGCAGAAAGATACGGGAATTGATACTCGCCTGGCAGATTGAGCGTCATTATACCAAAGACCAGATCCTTACCTTATATCTGAATCAGATCCCTTATGGCCAAGGCGCTTATGGTGTAGAGGCTGCTTCTGAACTATATTTCGGGGTGCACGCCAAGGACCTTAACTTAGATCAGGCTTCTCTACTTGCCGCCATACCGCAGGCACCGACCTATTACTCTCCCTGGGGCAGTCACATATCCGACCTTAAAGCTAGGAGGGACGATGTTTTAAGGGCTATGTATAACAGCGGGTATATCACCCAGAGCCAAATGGCTTCGGCTGAAATAAATTATCCTACTGTCCTGCCGCAATCCACCGGAGGCATCCGCGCTCCGCATTTCGTCATGTACGTCGAGAACTACCTGGCGCAGAAGTACGGCGAGGATATGGTTTCGCATGGGGGCCTGACCGTTATCACTTCGTTGGACATGGGCCTGCAAACCGACGCCGAGAAGGCAGTAACTGACGGCGTTGCTAGGGACCTGGCTTTGTATGGGGCGCACAATGCCGCGCTAGTAGCCCTAGATCCTACGACTGGACAGATACTGGCTATGGTCGGGTCCGCAGATTACTTCGACAACTCTAATGACGGGCAGTTCAATGTAATAACGCAGGGGTTAAGACAGCCGGGGTCGTCTATAAAGCCATTCGTATACTTAACCGCATTCCAACAAGGACTGACCCCGGATACGGTGGTCTGGAACGTACCAACAGAATTCACTGTGGGAGATCCAATGTGCCCGCCAGTAGTGGATTTTAACAACAAGAATACCGAGTGTTATCACCCGGTCAACTTCGAGGGCACTTTCACCGGGCCAGTCACACTATCACAGGCATTAGCCCAATCAATAAACGAACCGGCTGTGCGAGTCCTGTACCTTGCGGGGATGAGCAACGTAATCCACAACCTAGAAAGTTTCGGTATAACAACCATAACCGATCCGTCTAAAGTCGGCTTGTCTTTGGTGTTGGGAGGGGCCGATGTAAAACCAATAGAACTAGCCCAGGCTTATGGGGTATTGGCGACGGAGGGGGTAAAACATGGGCTAGCGCCCGTGTTAAGCGTGACCGACAGCAACGGGAATGTACTAGAACAATACACCGATCAGGCGACGCGGGTGGTCGATCCGCAGTATCCAAGACTAATAAACAACATACTGGCCGATCCGTCGCTGCGCGCGCCGCTATTCGGACAAAGCCTGCCCCTAACCGAGGTCCCCGGGCATCAGGTGGCTCTAAAAACGGGTACGACCAACAACTATGTCGACGCTTGGTCTATTGGTTACACTCCAAACCTTGTCTCTCTAGTCTGGGTCGGGAACAACAACAACGCGCCGTTGACCAGCAAGGGCAGTAGTATACTAGCCGCCGTGCCTCTGTGGCACGAGTTCGAAGTGGCTGCTCTACAAAACTACCCCCTTGTTACCTTCAATAAACCCGCACCGATCTATGAGACAAACCCAATTCTTAAGGGACAGTTGGTGGCCGGTCAACAGCATTCAATACTTTATTATCTGGGCAGGGTAAACGATCCTGAATATATAAACTGGGAAACGGCCGTGGAGGGGTGGGTTAAACAAAACAATTTCGATCCGGCTGAGTTTAGTGGGTTTACCGTCGCCTCATCGACCCCGGCAATTTACTCCCCCAGCGGCGGGCAGACCAACAACGCGTCCTCCGCAAGTGGATCTATTCAAATACAGACCACTTCGCCCAACAACGGGGACTTTATAACAAACCAAATAACCGTAAATGCGGTTATTACCAGCGCCATAAATATTAGCAAGGTGGAAGTGTATCTAAATAATAATCTTATAGACAGCAGGATAGGCAATTTCGGGACTAGCTACGCCTATAATTCCACCCTGACCCCGCAGGGCATCGAGTTACAAAACCTATTGGTGATCCGAGCAACGGATTCCAACGGGAACCAAGCCAGCGAACAGATTATTTTATTCGAGAAACAATAATCCGATCCTACTGTCTTATAGGCATAAGGATATAGAAACAAGAGTTGTCGTCTGGAGATTTTATAAGAGCGGCCTTATTTCCCCCATTTAACCCGAAACTAACCTGTTTGCCGGATAACATCTTCGCCCCATCCAGAAGGTATCGCCAGTTGAAGGCCAATTCTATATTTTCTCCTGTAATCTTAGCGGGAATGATATAGTTGTTCTCGCCCAGCAAACTATCGCTGGAATATACCTCCAGAACCTTCTTGTCTTTGGTCTTTATGCGCACGTCGCCCACTTTGGAGGTAAACGATCCGGTTAATTTCACCGCTCCAATCAACTCCTCTTTGCTCACCAAAACCTCCGCGTCGAAGCCCCTTGGTATGATGGGCTCATAATCGGGGAATTTGCCATCGATTAGCCTAGACACTATCTCGGTATCGTTCGTCTGGAACAACACCTGGCCCCCCTCTATTTTTATAAACATATCTTCATCGTCTTTTATAACCCTCAACAACTCTTGGGTTGTTTTTAATGGGACGATTATCTTAAATCCATGGTCGAACGTGTTGGTAAATTGGTTTTTTGTTATTTTAGACTCTGCCAAACGGAAACTGTCCGTTGCTACCAATTTCAATATCGACTGCTCGCCGAGCAGTAAAACACCACTTATCTCCGGCCTGAGATCGGAAATGTTCGCGGCAACTATAACCTTATCCAAGGCTTCTTTAAAAACTGTCGAGTTTATTTTTAGGTGCTCTTTGGTTTCTTTTATTCTGGGTATTATTGGAAAATCGGTAACGGGCATACTTTGTAGAGTGGCTTCATAGCTATCTGTTTTTATCTGTAGGTTTTGTTGTTTGGTGTCTATACTCACCCTTTCGCTGGTGAGGTTTGATATTATATTGGATAAAACGCTGTACGGTACGGTTGTTGTCCCTTCTTCAATAGTTTTCCCGTATATTGTCTTGGTTATAGCTAATTCTAGGTTTGTTGTTGAAAACTTTATTTGATTGTTGTTTGTTTTTATAAGAACGTTGCCTAATATTGGTAAATTTAAATTATTACCTATCGAACGGCCAACGGCATCTAGGCCAGACTTTAAGTTATTTTTTAGAATTATTAACTTCATCAGTTAATTATAAATAGTTTTATTATATTAATTAAAATAATTTGTAGTTGTAGTAGGTATTTGTTAATTGTGGATTGGTGTTGAATATTCTCACTAACATTACTTTATTTTAACTCGGCAATCTCTAACAAACCAATGAATTATTTGTTGGGTGATGTTTATAAACCCGCATCAATAAACACCTCTTAACAGTTTATACCACCCTATTCACACTTTCTTTTATCATATTCACCCTGCCGCTCAAAGAAGGGTCCTTGTTTATAGCCTCCAAAACCCTTTTATATGAGTATATAGCCGTGGTGTGGTCGCGGTTGCCGACCTTACTAGCGATGTGTGGGTAGGACATACTTAACATCTCCCGCATTAGATATATCGTTATCTGCCGCGGCTCTATAAACTCCTTACTTCGGCCCCTGCCGACCAGGCTATTTGGGGAAATCTCAAAGAAAAGGGCGACAGCTTTGATTATTTGGGCAGGGGTTATATTCACCTTAGAGCGTTCAATTGTGTCACTAATTATCTTTTCCACACCAGCCAGATTAAGTGGTTTTTGATAATTGAGTTGATAGAATATCACTTTATTCAACATCCCCTCTATCTCCCTTATATTGCGCTGAAAACGCTTTGCTATTAGATCTACAACCCCATCCTCTATATCCGCCCCGCGCTCCTGGAGTTTTGTTTTGATTATAGCCACCCGAGTCTCGTAGTCCGGGACGCTTATGTCGGCGATCATTCCACCCTCAAATCTGGAGCGCAACCTCTCTTCTAGGGTTGGTATGGCTCTGGGCGGCCTGTCGGAAGAGATTATTATCTGCTTATTTTGCTCATACAGCGCGTTGAAGGTGTGGAAAAACTCCTCTTCGGTCTTTTCCTTCCCGCCGATAAACTGTATGTCGTCTATTATCAACACATCCACCGGACGATATGCCTTCTTTATATCCTCAGCTCGGTTATTGCGCAGGGCCCACACCACATCGTTGGTGAATTTCTCAGAGGTTACATACTTAACTTTTACTTTTCCTCCGTACATGCCCATTATCTCGTTGCCGATTGCCTGGATCAAGTGGGTTTTGCCGAGTCCGACGCCGCCGTAGATAAATAGCGGGTTGTATTTAACCCCAACACTATTAACTACAGCGGTCGATGCCGAATAGGCCAACTCGTTCGATGAACCGACGACAAAAGAGCGAAGCGTATAACGAGGGTTGAGGTTTGTTTGGGGATCGACCCGCATCTCCTGGAACGACAACTGCTTCTCGTCGTTCTCAATTTTAGATAAATGCGTTTTTGGGGAGGTTTTTATCAACGCCCCCTCCACTATGTAGTCTATTTTGCGCACGGAACCATCGTGGTTACGCACCGTTCCCAGAATAAGCTTGCTGTATTTAGCTTCCACCCACTCTTTTGCGAAGTGGTTGGGAAGAGCGACCATAACCGATCCGTCCTCAGTCTCGATGAGGCGACTGTTTTTCAGCCAAGTAACGAAATTAGGCTTGGAAATCTGCAATTCGATTTCTGAGAGCACCACTTGCCAAAGTTCTTCCTTACCCCCCATAGTAATTTAGTACGATAGTGCGTTATAAGAGTTATCTTACTTGAGAAACCACCACAGTCAAACCGACCCTAAAGATTATAACCTGTGAATAAGCTGTTAGTATGGTCTGATGATGTTGAATCGTGGATTTATCGATGGAGTCAGTTTATAATACAGACCATGTCAGTAACTTATCAGCCGAGCAAAAGGAAAAGATCCCGCTCTCATGGATTTATAAAACGCAGTCGCTCCGCCGGCGGGCGCAACGTGGTTAGGCGTCGACGCGCCAAAGGACGTCACAGGATTGCTATTTAGTTCATAAGGGTTAATGCTCCCCAAAAAATCGCGCGTGCCTCTACAATCGTTTCCTCGTAACGCGAAAATAGTAGCGAGGACCAAGAATTTTACCCTAAAACTTGCAGCAAACAGCCAGGCGTATAACCGTTGCGGAGTAATAATCAGTAAGGCTGGTGGGAAATCGACCGAACGCAATAGGTTGCGCAGGTTTATTATGGATTTTTTCGGCAGCAACAAGGATTTTGCCAGAAAAACGATTCATCACGGGAGAGATTTCGTCGTATTGGTTAATACCAAACTTGAAAACATCAAGCTAGAAGATATAAAAAGAGAGCTGACCAGCAATGGGAAACTTTTTTAATCAGATACTCTTCCGGCCGATATTCAACGCTTTGATCGTCCTATATCAATTCGTAGCCTTCCGCGATATGGGTATAGCGATAATCCTGATAACCGTATTGATTCGTTTCCTGCTCTGGCCGCTGTTTCACGAGACGGCCAGATATCAGAAGCTGGCTCCCAAACTCCAGTCGGAGATAAAGCAAATCCAGAAGAGGCACAAGGACAATATGCAGGAGCAGACAAAGGCGCTCATGCAGTTGTACAAAGACCACAAAGTTAACCCGTTCACCCCCTTCCTGGCGCTGATCATACAGATACCCCTTTTCATAGCTTTGTACGGCGCGCTGGGTGATATTTTTAGTTACAAAACATCAATAAACTTGCTTTACTCGTTCGTTCCTCACCCAGCTGCCTTGAACGTCATGGCGCTCGGAATCATTGACTTATCTCAAGCAAATATTGTAATAATCATCCTAGCTGCTGTTTTACAGTACTACATGGCAAAGTTAGCGTTGCCCGAACACGAGAAAGGGGTCGCGCCCAACCAAGCCGAGAAGATGGCCGGGAGTATGGCCTGGATCGGTCCGATCATAACGCTGGTGATCCTATGGGGACACCCGGCGGCCCTGGCCGTGTACTGGGGCACATTCGCAGCCTTTTCCATATTCCAGCAGCTAATAGTAAACTATCGACTACGAAATGACGGAAGAACCGACAAACCAGTTAAAGGAATTAGTGGGCCTGATGGGGTTCGGTGATTTTGAGTTTATTATTGATCACGAGCACAACTTCGTCTCTATAATCATCAACGATAACTATCTCACCAAGGAGCGTGTACCTAACTTGGTGCTTAACCTGAACAGAGTAGGCAGACTGATCACGAAGAAGATGGGATTGGAGCCAATCCTGGTGGATGTAAACAATTATCGTCGCGAGCGGGAGAACTTGATAGTGGAACTTGCAAAAGCGGCTGCGAGAAAAGCGATTGCCTCGCAAGAAGACGTATCGTTGCCGACCATGAACGCCTACGAGCGCAGGCTGATCCACACCGAGCTAGCCACCAGGCCCGACGTCAAGACAGAGAGCGTGGGGGAAGGCAGGAACCGTTACGTGGTGGTTAGGCTGGTGATTGATAAGTAGGCGCGGTCCATAATAACAAAAACTCCCTATAGGGAGTTTTTGGCGTCACAGACGGAATTAATGTCCTACCAATGCCGGATTGATTATATCTAAAATCAGCCAAGCGGATAGCAACAGAAGCAGTCCGTATATAGCGTGTCTTATCCGGTCCGCGGCATCGGCTTTCACAGAAGGCCTACCGGCCGAATATGTGTACAATATTCCCCCATATACTATTACTCCCAAGGCAAGCAGGCTTCCTACGCCGATAGCCCAGTTGAGGATGTTCCCCGCAGCGCCCAGGCCGAGCGATTTGGTTAGAGTATCCCAAACGTTGTTCATGATTATGATTATACCCTACTCCGTCTGTTAACCCCTACTCCTTAACCGTTCCGCCCGTCACCTCAGACGTAATCGCTCCCTCTGGGTTGGTAATTGTGCTAGCGACCTTCCCTAATTTGGGGTGATTGACAAGAAAGATACCCACCGCAGCGCTTATGGTTCTGCCAGGTATACCAACAAAGTCGGTCAGCCCCCCTATAGTTTGGACCAATCCAGCCGTGTTGAGTAATCCCACCTTCAGCGCGAACCAAACTAAGATTCCCCCCCACACCACGAGATCACTGACCCAGGCCAGCGCGGCAACCGCTTCGCCCAAGAACGGGACAGCCAGAGATAGGTCGGCCAGCAACGTGAATAGGTCGTTAAGAACGGCTATGGTTATCATTATCACTATTTCTGGGGTTTCGAATCTGGATTGTGGGGCAATCGGCTGATTCGCCGCAGTCTCCTCTTTTTGGGTTGAGGCCGCACTCCTGGATTGCTTCTTCGTTGTTGCGGGGGTCGCGCTACTGGTCTTATTTTCAGCCATTATTTTCTGTGGGGGCAACTTGCTTATCTTCAAGAACTTCCTCGGGGTTGGTGGTTATGAGTTCGTTTTCGAATGCGGACGGAACAATTTGTATCGCTGCATGTCTTAGACCGGCGACAAACAAACCCTGTCCTATATCGGCCTCAGTCAGATAATTTTTCTCGACATTGGTTAGGTTGAAAGCCTTAGCTGTGATATCTACGGTCGCTGGCGCTTGCTTCAGAAGGAGCTGCAGGGACGAGTTGGTTATGATGGGGCGCCCATAGGGCGAGTTTAAGAAATCGTCAACGTCCTGGGTGATGGTCGATATGCCTAGGTAGTACTTGCGTCCCCGTTTAGCCAACCCGAACAGGAAAGAAGCGCTGTCGGGATATTTCATCATCCACCACGCCTCATCGATCACCATAATTCGTCTCTTAAGTTGTGCCCTGACCATATTCCAAATAAAGTTGAGTATCACATACATAGCTATCGGTCTCAGTTCGTCCTCCAGATCACGTATAGAGAACACCACAAGTCGGTTATTTACATCGATGTTTGTAGCCTTGTTGGTGAACCCGGCATAACTTCCTTTTGTGAAACGGTATATCCTGTCCGCCATATCCCTGCCGCCCTCCATGCCGCGCAGCACCGCCTCAAAGTCTTCTAGGAGCGGGGGCGTGGCTTTACTGAAATCTTTGTCTGGCGTTATGTCGCGCGAAGCGTAAGTCTCATTAAGCGCCCTGTCTATGAGCGCCTCTTCAGTGGATGTTGTTTTTCCCAACATCAATTTAACCAAACCAGATAAATTGACGACGTGAGATTTTAGAACCTCAGCTGACTCCTCGTCTTCTGGGACAAAGGGAATATCGAAAGGATTGATATTACTTTCTGAATTCAGCGATATTTTAAGCACACTCCCACCCACAGCCTCAGCTAGGGTCAGATACTCATTTTCCGGGTCGACGACCACTATGTCCGTGCCCATCATAAGGGATCTCATTATCTCCAACTTAGTGGCATAGGATTTACCCGAGCCAGCCTTAGCAAACACGACCATATTGGCGTTTTCGAGCGAGAAGCGGTCGAAGATAATCAGGGTGTTGTTGTGCCTGTTTATGCCATACATAATTCCCTGATCAGAGGTTAGATCTAACGAGGTGAACGGGAACAAGGAAGAGGCTGGGCCGGAATTCATCGGAGCGTGTATGCCCATCGTATCCTCTCCTAGCGGCGCCACGGCGGAGAACAGCCTGACCTGTTCGAATATAGCCGACTTGAGATCAACCAATTTGGTCGATAATATATTTTCCACTTCGGCGCCTATTCGATCGAGTTCTTTCTCGTTGTCAGCATAGACTGTCACGTACAGAGCTATCTCAAATAGTTTTTCTTGGGATTGTTGCAGGGCATCCCTAAGGGCCTCCACATCGTTCAAGGCTGTTTCCAACACCGGATCGCGGACGATACCCTTCCTTTCCAACTCACCGACACTCGCCTGCAACTCAGTCGTCTTCTTGCGTAGGTTGCGCAGCGCGATTGCAGTATCCACCGGGTGTGCGAACATCGATATATCTATTAACTCAGGCAGGTTTATTAACGGAGAGAGCCAGCCGGTGGACAAATATCTGGGATAGTTGAGTACGAAATAAGACCTAGCGAACTTGTCTCCTATCTTCAGGTGCTTCTGCGCAATCTCAAAACTTTTCGGTGCGAGCAAGTCCTCAATCGGCTTTCCCTCTTTAACCTCCAATTCCCGTTCTTTTTCGATTGTGCTCGGATTGTAAAAATTGTACAGAAACTCGACAAGCTCGCGGTCTTCTAGAGCTACGCCACGTAGACCTATCTGTCTCAGGCCGTTTACGACCTGGTCGACCCGTTGGGCCAATTGTTCACGATGACTAGGTTCTATTTTCACCTCGTCGCCCGACAACTCCGTTTTTCCCTTCTTGCCGCCGAGCATGGACAATATTCCGGTCTTGCCAGGGATGGTTATCGGATCGAATGGGACAACAACGAAGAAGCTCTTAGTCATTATAGCGTTGGATTCGACGAATGTTTTTATAAAAGATATATAATCCTCGATTTGCGCCTTAAGCAGGTCGTTGGTTTCGGCCTTAAGACGTTCCCCGAGGCTGGCGAGATAATCCTCTATATTCAGTTTCCGGGAGTGGATGAAGGTTTGTAGGGAATAATCCAGGGAGTTCAAGAAATTTTGGTATGCATAAATTATCGCGCCCTGCTCATCCTCGGATTTGAGGTCGAAGTTTAATCCATCCACCAAGACTATTTGTCGGAGCGAACCGTTCTTAAGCACAACAACTCCGTCGTGGATCTGTTTAACGTTTATGAAGTCTTGAGTTCTGGTTGGGCTAATCTCCATTTGTCGCAACTCAGCGGTAATCGACTCTGCGGGCGACTTCTTCGTCGCCAGTTATTTTTCTTATCAACTCATAGCGCTCCTTCATCGACTTATTCGAAGTTGCTCGTAGCACTTCGGGTAGGGGGCTTTCTCTTTTCGGTATAGCCTCCTTGGTTGTGGTTAATTTATCTAGCAGTCCACGCAAGCCGCCCCCGCTCGGCCTAGGAATCGCCGGCCATATTGTTGGGGTAGGCGCAACAACAGCAGCCCCCTCCGTCAGCGAGTGGTAGACATATACCCTCGGACCCCACACATACATAAAGGCCGATGAAGCTACCGTTATCATCGGTCGCCCATTTATCTTAATCAAGCTCAGCGATACAGCCGCGCCTTCCACGACCACCCCTACAATTACCCACAGCCACGGGACCAGAACGAAGTACAAGAAGAACACAGCGAGAGTTGCCCCGGTTAGGTATAGAAATTGCTTTATAGTGAGCGGCCCCACTATTTTGTCCTCAGTTTCGATGAATTGGGGAACCTGGAACTGCATCAGTTAATTTTATCCCGTTTAGCGTCTTATTTCTAATCGGGTTGCCGGATTATAAGCCACAAAATTAGATAGGTATATCCCTAAGATCCGTAGCATCCTCTTTATCGCCGCTGTCCTTATCTACGTCCTTCGCAGCCACCTTAGCGGAAAACGGGTCATCCAATTTCGTGCGAAACTCAGAGTAGTTTACTCTGCGCACGCTGGGCCGCTTAGTGCGCGATGTTCGGGGCTTGTTTGCGGGTGCGGGTTCTTCCACGCCCAATTCAAGCCTAGCCTTTACGGGCTCGGCCGCGGGCGACGCGTTGGAGTTGTCGGATGTATTAGGCGCCCTGTAGAACAGCGGCCTGACCGGAGTGTTCAGGGTTACTTGTTCGGCTCGTGGTTGGAATTCCTCTTCTTGGTTCTGATGGAGGATAAACGGCTTATCCTGTTTAACCTCTTTACCCTGCGGTGAAGGCACGTTCGGAGATTGACCGGCGGACTCTTGTGTCGAACGAGGCGGCTCCGTTATCGGTGTAGTCGACTTGGTTGGTCGGCTCAGATATTTGCTTATCGGGGAGACGATCTCGTTCACTACTCGTTCGTAGACCCTGTCTACCGCCTCTGGCGACTCGGGCTGCAGACGCTCTGCCAATTCATGCTTGAAATCGTTCACGGTAATCGATCCGTTAATTAAGTCCACGATCAAGCTAGGCAATATACCGCGATCATTCCTCGATACGCCAAGACCGTCGTTTAAATCACCGACTATGCCGGTGACCTTGTCCGAACCCAACCAATCAAGAGCCTCCGTTGGTAACTCCCTCATCTAAAAATTACTTTTCCTTGTCTTTCTGCCAAAGTAGGTTATCACTTATGATTTTATGGTGAGCTAAAGTCTTTTTCTCGGCGCGGCTTAGGTTGGCGGTTATATCATTGATTTGTTTCTCGAACGCCTCTCTCTCGCCGGTCAGTTGGTTGGCATATGTTTTATTGTTAGCCTGCGTGGCGGTTTTTATATCCTTATCAAATTTTTTCAAGGCATCGTTTAGCTCATCCAACTTCTTGATGTTCAGGCTGCTGACCCTGTCGCTTATCACTCCTTCGCTGAAAGCCGCTCTCTGTTTCGGCGTGCCCTTTGTGGCTAGCGTCTTTACGTGCTCGTCGGTCATATTCTCTCTAACCTCCTTATTTCTAAGCGCGTCCTCGCTAATCTTGCTCGCATCGGCGCCCCTCATCGCTTCCTCAATAGTCTTTCCAAAATCTTTCGCCTGATCCGGTCTGTTGGCCAGGATGTCCTGGTAAACCCCGGTTGTTCTAGCCCTCCCCTTCATCATCTCGAACAACTTTGGATGCTCCTTTTTAAACCTATCCAACAGATTCCGCCGGGCAAGCTCGTTAAATTTTGTCGCAGTGACGGCGTGGTGCTCCATTGAGTTGCTAAGCGCTGCTTGGCTGTAAACAGCATCGTCGCTAAGGTCCTTAAGGCGGGAGCTGACGGCAGTTACCCTAGTGTCAACGCCAGCCTTTGTTTTCTGGGCGACATACGAACTAGCCACGGTTCCGACTACCGGCAGCTTAGCCAGGAAATTCGATAACTGACCCCCTCGGTTAGTTCCGCCTTTCTCGCCTCCGCCAACCAGGAACCTGCTGGCTCCGTAAGCAGCCCCGCCCACCGCCGCAGTTCCCACGGCGATAGGTACCACGTCTTTGGCGAACTTAGTGAATGCGCCGGCCCCCCTTATGCCGAGTTTATTGGCGGCGATCAAACCACCCAACAATAAACCAACCTCTACGATCATGTTGCCGAGCTGAGCAACAAGGACGTCTGCACCAGCTAAGGGGGGTATCTTATAAGTATTGGCTAGAGCGAAGGCAATCCACATAAAGAAGCCCATGACTGGACCGAAGATTATCCAACGAGTGAATTGCTCTACCCACCCGGCCCATGCCGCCACGCCACTCAATTTTATCGGGAAGATGCCCAGAAACATCGCGAACGGCAGAAGGATGAGCAGTATGGCCAGGGCCACGTATCTGTATAGAAACATGACGCCGACCGCCATCAGGGTGACGAAAGCTACAAGTCCGAATATTACTTCGAAGAATATACTTGCGAAACCAAGGGCGGTGGCGCTTAAGGTGCTGCCGAGAGAGATGCCGCTGGTCTGTACATTACTGAACGTACTAGATAGAGTGTTAAGCGCGGTGACATAGTTTGTGGCGCCGCTTTGGGTGATGAAGCCGCTGGTCACCGCTGTTGAGGCCGCGATCAGGTATATCGCTATGTAGTAAGAGAAACCGATTAGTATCGCCGTTATTATGAATCTAGGAAGCAGCTTCTCGCCGAAGCCACTGCGCAATATAACACCGAAGGATATTATTATTATGCCGATGACGAATAGATAGTCGGTAAGCCCCAAGGAATATTTCCACCCCTGACAAGCCAAGGTGTCACACCCACCTGCGGTTAGAAGCAGGTTGAGGCCGATGGCGAAATTGACGAACTGGCCCGCCAGCCACAGCAGTGCAGCAATCAAGACAGCAATCATGTCCTTGATCAGATTGATCACCGCCTGCAGCAGATCGGAGACTAAACAGTTTATGAAACCGGAAATGTCGAAACTTAACAGACTTACCGTAAGCGAACAACTGTTGCCGGACGATCCACCGGCGCTACCGGCGTTGCTACCGAGACCGGATGCCGTACTACCGGTGCTACCGGCATTGCTACCGAGACCGGATGTCATGTCCGAACCCAGCGCCGTACTTGTGATCCTCTGACCGTTTAGCGGAACGTTCTGGGCCAGCGCAGGCGAGATGAGTGTGCCTCCGATGGCGAATATCACGAGTCCAGCAACCAAAGCCGATTTCAGTCTTGACATTACTCACATAATATCACGCAGTTGTGCAAAAAACACGGCTCAATTTTATTATCGAATTCATATCAAGATTTCCCGGTCGCAGGGTCGGCGACAGACCCATAGACCGCAGAGATTTTATAATCTCAACTTTGGGCACGCTGGGATTGCAGCCGTTAAGATTGTTCAATATGGTTTTGCGCGGTTGTCTGAAGAGAACCCTTATGAATCTGTAGTAGTTGCTGGTGTCGGCGCGCGGGGTTGGCTTGACTCTTATTAAAAGAACGGCCGAATCAACCTTCGGCGCTGGTTGGAACGACCCCCTTCTTACTACCCCAACAATCCCCGGCTCTCCCCAGAAACGCACACTGGCCGACAACAAACTCATTCTTGGCGGATCATCGCAGATTCGTTCAGCTACCTCTTTTTGGATCGTAATCACGACCCCCAGCGGTCTTGGATCGAGTTCGGAAACTACTCTTAGCAGATGTCCGGTGATGTAGTAGGGAATATTTCCGACTATCTTATAGGGCTTGTTGTGCAATCCCGAGATTATTTTTGGGAGCACTTTCAAGACATCTCCATTTACCATCTTCAGTCGGCGCGCCTTCAACGTTTTCTTCAGAGATTCCGCTAATTCGGCGTCTTTCTCAACGGCTATAAACGCAGCCGGATCAGCCTTCAATATATGTCGGGTAAGTTCGCCGTGGCCCGGACCTATTTCGATTATGGCCTCGCCGGGCTTGATATCCAGTGCCGCAGAGATCCTTTCTAGAACGCGATCGTCTTTCAGGAAGTGTTGTCCCAACCTCTGCCCCATTTTTAAATATAAACGTCTCCGTTGCCGCTCCAACCGCTCAATCCCTCGAACTTCACCAGCTCAGGCGGTACCTCGTACAGGAAACGCGAAGCCATTCCGTAGAAAGATATGACCAGCTCCTGTCTAGCCCGGGTCATCGCGACGTACATCAATCGGCGTTCCTCTTCTACCTCCTCTAGGGCGGACAGCGATCGCTGGTGGGGGAGTACGCCCTCGGCAGCGCCGGCGATGAAGACCTTGTCAAACTCGAGCCCCTTGGCCATGTGTATAGTCATTAGTTTCACGCCGTTGCCGGAGATGTTCTTGGCCGGACGGTCGGCGTCCTGAAGTAAAGTCACCCTCTCCAGGAATTCGGAGGAATCGGCGAAGGTGCCAGCGAACCCCAGGAGTTCTTTGACGTTTTCCAGACGGTCCTCCACGTTCTCAAACTTGTCGCTTAAATACGTCGGATAATCGGTAGTTTTCATGAAGAAACCTATCAGTTCCATAAGCTCCAGTTCCTCTCCAAGTTTGGGTAATTTATCTTCCAGTTCCCTGGCCACTGCTTTGCGAAAAGTTTTCTGCAACCTCTCCAAGCTGACCAGGTCTTTCGGGTTTAAGGCATAGCGCACCGCGGATATTATGTCTTTGACTTCCTTGCGGTCATAGAATTTCAGTCCGCCGAATATCTCATAGGGGATTCCAGCCAGGGACAGGGCTCCCTCCAGCGCCCGGGACTGAGCGTTGGTCCTGTAAAGCACGGCTACCTCCCGCGATGCCGGATCGGATGAGGATATCTCGGAAACAATCTTATCTGCTTCATCTTCGGCGTTGTCGGTAGCCACAATTCTTATCGGGACGCCTTCGTCGTTGGAAGTCCACAACCTCTTCAGCCGCTGATGTTTGTTGTTCTTAATGACGCCGTACGAGGCTCGGACAATTGCGCCGCTGGAACGGTAGTTCTCCCCCAGATTGATCACCTTTACCCCGGGCCAATCTTTCTCAAAGTCGATAAAATTTCTGAAGTCGGCCCCTCTGAAGCGGTATATAGACTGCTGGTCGTCGCCGATTGCGTTTAGGTTACGGTGCTGCGCGGCCAATAGTTTGACCAATGCATATTCGGCTCGGTTAACGTCCTGGAATTCATCCACCAATATATATGAGTAGCGTTTGCGGTGCTTCTCTATTATGTTCGGGTGAGACTCGAACAGGCGCACCGGTTTCTCGATTAAGTCTTCGAAATCAAAAGCATTGTTCAATCTCAGTTCTCCCTCGTAAGCCGCGAATATCTCCTTATCTACCCCACCTAACTCATCCTGGTTAATAAGTTCCGTTTTCACCTTTGATATCTTGTGGGCGGTCTTGCTGGCCGGGTGGCGGAGCGAGTTGAGGTCCAGGCGCACGGACACCCTTTTCACCACGCGCAGGGAGTCGCTGTCGTCGAAGATTGTGAAGCGTGAAGTGCGGCCGAGGATTTTAGCTTCCTCGCGCAGCACTCTCGCTCCGAAGGAGTGGAATGTGCCTAAAAAGGGCATCTGCTCGATCGTTTTCGGGGGTATCTCGGCGTAAATCCTGTGTTTTATCTCGTCAGCAGCTTTGTTAGTGAAGGTTATAGCTATGATCCGCCGTGGGCTTACGCCCTGTTTTATAAGATGGATGACTCGCTGGGTCAGTGTTCTGGTTTTTCCGCTGCCGGCGCCCGCCCCTATTAATAGTGGGCCCTCCCCGTGCTCGACGGCTTCCCTCTGCGTAGGGCTCAAATCGATTAGCTTGTGGTCTGATTGATTTTTAGGCCCGTCGCGTTCTATCATTTCACTGTTATCAATAGCATAGTACACAAACTAGCCAGGTGGCTAAAGGAAGGGCCGGCTATGCCGGTCGTTTCAATCACCGGGCTACTGATAGCGGCGATACTCCTGATCAAGCCAGTCCTCCCGGCTCCGCCCCCGTCGACCCTGGTCGCGCTCGGTCCTAACCTCGCGCTCGAAGGAGGAGCGATTGCCAGCGCAGCTGGACCGGTGGGTAATCCCCAGCCGGCCGCAGTCACCTATGCTAGCTCCGTCATGAATGATGGGGCGGTTCTTGCTTCGGCCAGCCCGGTCAGTGGTCTTTCCCTGAGCCAGGACGGATCGGTTATATATAAAGTGAGCAAAGGGGATACGGTAAGCAGTCTGGCCGTGAAGTTCAACATATCCAGAAACACCATATGGTGGGCGAACAACCTCAGCAGGGGCGCGCCACTCGTGGTTGGCCAGGAGCTGATCATACTGCCCGTATCGGGCGTACTTTATAACGTCCAGAACGGAGACACAATTAGCTCCATAGCCGCGACCTTCAATGTAAGCCCCTCCAATATAATTACCTTAATGGGCAACCCCTCCATTCAGGTCGGGGACATAATCGTGATAGAGGGGGGCAAGCCGCTTAAGAACAAGACCGGTCAGGGCTTATTGAATCTGGGCGGTTATCTGCGACCGCCTATGTATAGCATCACGAATGTGGGCAGTTTGGACAACAACAACGGAGTAGAGGTTTCCGCCGTATGCGGCGATTCGATATACGCTTCGGCTGAGGGACTAGTAACAAAGGTGGGCGACCCCGGGCAGTGGAACAACGGCCTCGGCGGATTTGTTGAGGTGAGTCATCCTATGGCCGGAGTCCAGACAGTCTATGCCCATACCGCGAGCAACGAAGTTTCCGTCGGTGACTATGTTGCCGGAGGCAAGGAAATAGCCAAAGCCGGCAATACGGGCCAGACCGGAGGAACGTTGGGGTGTAATCTGTATTTCGAAGTTGTCGGCGCGGAGAACCCCCTGGCCAAATAATTCCCAGCCAGACGAATTATCTGCAGTTCTCACAGAGGCGCGATTCGGGATCAAGCCTTAGCACCTCCTCCGATAGCTCCTTGCCACATTTCTCGCACCGGCCATAAGAGCCGCTTTCTATCTTCTCCAAAGCCGAGTCTATATCGACCAGCCTGGCCGAATACACGTCGGCTACGCTGCCGTTGTTCTCAATCTGCTCCACCTCAGAAGCCTTCGCTTCTTCGTCATCAACGCCATCATGGCCAAAGCCGGTCTTCTTCAGTTTCTCCACCTCTTCCTCCAGGAGGGCCCTTTCCTGCAATAATTTTTTCTTCGATTCGGCCACAAATTCTTTGGTCAACATAATATGTATAAGTAAAAGATAGGCTAAAACAAGTAGTGCGTCAAAGCTCAATTCGAGATAATATATATCGGAGAGAATGATCTATAGCGTTTCGGGCATTCTAAAGGCTAAGGAACTGAGTTTCGCGGTGATTGAGGTTGGCGGGATAGGCCTGAAGATCTCCATATCTCTGCGAACCAGGGATAAACTGCCAGCCGTGGGGCAGGCGGCAAGTCTATCGACGTATCTTCATGTGCGTGAGGATGCACTGGAACTGTTCGGCTTCATCGACCTGGCCGAGCTCAATTGTTTCGGGGCCCTGACTTCTGTCTCGGGAGTGGGACCGCGCTTGGCGATGGCCTTATTGTCAGCGATGCCAGTCGACAATCTAGTGTCGGCCATTGCTGAAGGACGAGTGGAGATGTTGGATCGCGCGCCGGGCATAGGCCGCAAGACGGCTGAGAGGATAGTGCTAGAACTGAAAGACAAGATGAAACTCATCAGCAGGGGCGGGGTAGGTAAGTTCGCCGCCGCCTTGGAGGCGGATGACGACGTATATAATGCCCTGCGCAGTTTAGGCTATTCACAAAATCAAGCCAGACAGGTCCTGACCAAGATAGACCCCAAACTCAAAGACGTAGGCGACAGGTTGCGCGACGCCTTAAAGAAGATGAAAGGGTGATGGGTCGCCCGCTCGAAGAATTGAAGAGAACCTACCATTTCCTGCTGGCCTATATCGGAGCGGTTGTATATCGCCACCCTTCCCAGGAATTGTTTGTGATCGGCGTGACCGGTACCAAGGGCAAATCCACCGTTCTCGAGATTATAGCCGCCGGACTGGAGGCAGCCGGAGAGGGTGTCGCCCTGTCCTCATCGGTCCGCGTCAAAATAGGCGCACTCTCGAAACTTAATCTATCCGGCAACACCATGCCCGGACGTTTCTTCCTGCAGCGCTTCATGCGCCAGGCGGTCAAAGGCGGATGCGGCTACGTCCTCATCGAGGTTACCTCCGAAGGTATAAGGCAATACCGCGACAGATTCATAGATTTTGACGTGGCCGTATTCAACAACATCCATCCAGAGCACATAGAGTCGCACGGCAGCTTTGAGAACTACCTCGGAGCGAAGACCACCTTCTTTAAGGACGTGCGCACATTTTCAAAGAAAGACCCCAAACGATTCTTCGTAAACGGGGAAGATTCAAACGCTAACTCTTTTATCGAGGCGGCGGACAATCAGGCAACGGTATTTTTCAAGAAGGACGTTGCGGACTACGATTTGTCTTCTGTATTAATGGGGGATTTCAATAAGGAGAACGTAGCTGCCGCCGAGGCCGTACTGAAATCGATAGGAATCACCGAGCTCGTGCGTCGCCGCGTTTTTAAGACGTTCCGCGGCGTCCCGGGCAGGATGGAATTCATCAAGCGTGAACCGTTCGCGGTGGTCGTCGATTACGCCCACACTCCAGAGTCCCTCGCCACCGTTTATAAGACCCTCAAGAAGGAATTAAGTCCTAAAAGAATGATTTGTGTTCTGGGTTCCGCCGGCGGCGGGCGCGACAAGTGGAAACGGCCCAAGTTCGGAGAAATTTCCTCCGAGTTCTGCTCGCGGATAATATTGACCAATGAAGACCCCTTTGATGAAGACCCCATGGAGATAATCAACGAGATAGAGAGCGGCATAAGTTCAGCCAAGAGGGGCAAGAGCGCCAAGATACTTGACCGACGCGAAGCGATAAAGACAGCCATAGCTGGCGCAAAGGAGGGTGATGTTGTTATCATGACAGGTAAGGGCAGCGAAACCTATATCAGGGTTGCGGGCGGGAGGAGAATCCCCTGGTCTGATCGCGGAGCGTCCGAGGAGATTCTCGCCGAATTAGGAAAGTGATGAGAGTTAAATTTCTGGGCGCAGCCGGCGTCGTAACCGGCTCAAGTTATCTTATTGAATCGGGCGATGACCGCATCGTGGTGGATTGCGGCCTTTTCCAAGGGGAAAAATACTGCGAAAGCCATAATTTTGAACCACTGCCGTACGACCCCAAGACAATCC
>CAZWFV010000010.1:0-21411 GCA_964633405.1 uncultured Candidatus Saccharibacteria bacterium | reverse complement strand
AGGGCCGGCCGCCGGATTATTTCAACGGTGGGGGCAGCCGGCCCAGCAGCACGGCCGCCGCATTCCTTCTTTCAGTTCCGAACGTACCCGCCGGACGTGCCGTCTCCTCGTTTCCGGCCTCTTCACGGAGACGACCCCGGACCGGCATGATCTTCGAAGGATTCGGTGTAGTGTTCACCCCACCTTCTAAGCGCATACACAACGACCAAATGGAATGATGGCAAATGGCACATGGTGGCGTGGACGTACGATGGCGACTTAAGCACCGCCAGTTTCAATATTTACGTTGATGGCGTTGTTCAACCTCTTACCGGATGGATAGTCGGCAGCGCGGGCCCCACCTCAAACCCTGGTCAGTTCGACATCGGTTCACGCGACGGAGCCAACGAACTGTTTATCGGCAACTTGGATGACATATATATATTCAACCGCGTCCTTTCCGCTGCAGAGATCCAGGATATCTACAACGCTCAGAGGTAATAGCGGCTGACAATTGTATGTGCTCTAGACACCACCCTCAGATCCGGCAAGCCTGTAATAGAGCACCTTTACGGAATCTATTCCCAGGAAATAGAGGGTTATAAGGACCAAGATCAGGATCAGCGAGCTTAGGGGCAGGGGCACGAATGAGAACCACAGCTGGAACGGCGGCATATATATGATTGCCAAAGAAAAGATGGCGGCCAACGCGAATGACATGTTTAGAATGCCGGACGGCAATTTGGTTTTCCAGAAATATCCCTTATTCCTTATAGTATAGAACACGATCAAGGCTATGAAGGTCAGGAACATAAACAGGCTGGTTTCCATGGTTGCTCTCGGTTGAGCGGAGATAAGTAGGAAATAGAATATTTCGAAGAGGGCCGTCGGCACGCCCAGAATGAGTGAAATAAATATCAGTTCTTTGATGTTGTGCTTTTCGGGACGCACGACTGCCGTTTCCTCTACGGTATCCGATGAGATGGTAATTAGCGGCACATCGGTAACGACTGTCGTCAGGAGCACCTGAATCGGCAAGATCGGCAAGTAGGTAGACATAAGATATAGGGTGGATAGGGCTATAAAGTTCCCGAAGTTGCTGACCATGGTGTACCTGATGTACTTGTTTATATTCACGAATATCGACCTGCCGTACTTTACGCCGTTAACGATCACCTCTAGGCTCTTGTTCAGAAGGATTATATCGGCGCTTTCCTTGGCTATATCGGTGGCAGAATTCACCGCGATTGCGACATCGGCCAACTTCAATGCAGGAGCATCGTTTATGCCATCGCCTTGGTAGCCAACCACATTCGTCTCCTTAAGAACTTTGATGATATTGAATTTCTGGGTCGGGGATACCCTGGCAAAAACATTGCAACGACTGACGACTTCCTTGAACTCGTCCTCCGTAAGGCTGTCGAGTTCGCTACCCAGATAGATTCTGTCGCTGCCGTTTACCAGCCCGACCTCTTTTCCTATGTATTCCGCGACTTCCTTGCTGTCTCCGGTCAGGATCTTGATGCTTATGCCCAGCCTCTCGGCAAGTTGGATGGTGCTCTTTGCTGTGCCGCGCAGAGGGTCCTCCAGGCTTGCGTAGCCGAGGAAAATTAGATCGCGTTCGTTCTTCAGAATATCTAAATCGTCGGTATACGGTATCCCCTTATAGGCCAGAGCCAGGTGGTGCAGGCCCTGTTTGCCCTCCGCGGTAATGTTATCGGCGTATTTAACCTTATACCCTCCGCCGCTTACATCCGACACCGCCTCGGGGGCGCCTATCGAGAGCAGGAAGTATTTTTTGCGTTTGACGTCCTCAAGTACCACCCGGCTTCTTCTGTCCTCGGGGTCGAAGGGCAGTTCCTTCGCTATCCTGAAATCCTCAGCCTCCTTCTTGATGCTGTCGGGGATGTATTCGGTAAAGGCTTCGTCATAAGAATTCTGCAGCTTCCGCTGGCCGCCCTTGAAATGGGTGATGGCCGCATAAGAAAGCAGCTGGAACAGTTTCTCGTCGGTCGAGGTTATTTTTTTAATTGACATCTTGTTCTCGGTAAGGGTACCGGTCTTATCCGTGCAAAGCAGGTTTACGTTACCCAGATCCTCCAGTGAAGACAGCCTCTTGACTACCACGTGCCTTTTGGCGAGCTTCATCGCACCATCCGACATGGTCACCGTGGCGATGACCGGCAGAACCTCAGGCACTACGGCGACCGCTGTCGCGACAATGAATAGGAGCAGGTCGGCTAAGTTGGAAATATTGCGATCAAGGAACAGTTTGAATATTAGGACCAGAACCAAGCCGAATAGCATCACCTTCATCAGGAAGGAACTGAAGGAAGCCAGCGATTTCTCATATTGGGTCTCCTTCTTTATCCCCGTAGAGAGTTTGGCGATGGTGCCGATTTCCGTATCGTTGCCAACCGCATAAGCCAAACCGGCGCCGCCCCCTCTCTCTATGACGCTGCCGGTGAAGGTGAGACAGTCTTGGCTGCCGCTAGTTCCAGTCGATACTTGTTTGGCCAATGGCACCGACTCGCCGGTGAGCTGCGATTCGTTCACCTGCAGACCCTCGGCTTCGATGAGGCGAATATCCGCCGGGACTATGTCCCCCTCGCGGACAATTACTATATCTCCCGCCACAATTTGCGAATCATTGATCAGGACCGTCTCTCCGTTACGTCTCACCCGGGCCTCATGGCCGATCAGCTTGGACAGCCGCTCGACGATCCTCTCCGACCGGTATTCCTGCAGAAATCCCAGAGTGGTGTTAATCACCAATATAACCAGGATTACTGTTCCGCCCGAATAATCCCCTATGCCATAAGAGATGATGCTGGCTATGATCAGTAAGTAGATAAGTGAACTTTTGAACTGACTGCCGAGCACCTTCCAAGCGCCGACCTCTCTTCGGCGCAGGACATTTGGACCGTTCATCTCAAGACGCCCAGCGGCTTCCTGCTTGGTTAAGCCCGTAGCGGAAGTTCCGAATTTAACGTACAAATCGGCTATACTGCTCCCAAGAATGTCCTTCTTAACCATATTTAATTTGAATTATAGCAGAAATAATCAACTGCCCTGCCGGAAACAATAACGACCCAGTTCTCACTGGGTCGTTATTGCCTATCAATGTATCCGGATTCAAGCGTTACTTAAGAACGAACCTCAGGAAGATGACCACTCCGATCCCGATCAGGACCAGGATAATAAGTCCGATTATCGCCCAGTTGCCTCCCAAAGCAGAGAATATGCTGGCTGTGCTGTAATTGCTCTGGTTGGAAGAGTTGCTGGCGCCAGGGGTGGTGAAAGTTAGGGTCGAACCGTATCCGCTGCCGTAAGCGTTTCTGGCTACGGTGCGGTAGTAGTAAGTGGTATTAGGAGTCAGGCCGGTTATGGTCGCGGAGTAAGCTGCGCCTGAGTTGCCGGAACCGACATCCTGAGCCGAAGTGGTATAGCCGAACGAGGCGGTAGGACCATACTGGAACCAAGCGCTGGTCTGCGAGCCGTTCGGGTAGGCCGTACCAGTCACGGTGACCGAAACGGTGGGAGTGCTGGCTACTGCCGTCGCAACGGCGGCCTGATTATTGGTCTGGGTAGTATTCTGAGCGCTATAGCTGCTCTTCATACTGAGAAGGATGTTGTCCATAGAATTCAGGATGGAAGTCAATGAAGTCCCCACGCCAGACGCCGTCGAATTAGCATTGCTATTATAGGTGGCGGCGCTGGTAGTGAAGGTCAGCGTAGAACCGCTGTTCGATCCGTACGGATTCTGGACATCCAGGCGGTAGTAGTAGGTCGTGTTGGGCAAGAGGTTAGTCAATGCCGCCGACACCGGGACAGAACCGGTGGTCGCGTCGACGTTCTGCGCTGGAGTGGTGTATCCGAAGGAAGGAGTGGTTCCGTACTCGAACCAGGCTGTCGTGTTATACCCGTTAGGGTAGGCGGTGCCGGTTATAGTGAAGGTTGAACCCGATCCAGACGCGGAAGTTACGTAGTTGTAATTATAGGAAGAAGGAGGATTCGGGTAATAAGAGTAAGAAGGCGTGTAGTAGTTAGGGGTGTTGTAGTTGTAGTAGGTGGGTGCGTTGTAGTAAGCCGGGGTGTTGAACGTCAGTATGGATCCGTAATTGGTACCATAGGCATTCTGAGCTACAGCGCGGTAGTAGTAGGTCGTACCCGCCGTCAGGTTATAAACATTCGAATTGAAGGTGGGCACCGAGGAAACCGCACCTACATCCTGGGCCTGAGTGGTATAACCGAGAGAAGCGGTGGTACCGTACTGGAACCAGGCTGTCGTGTCATAACCATTGGGATATATGGTCGCATTCAGCGTCGCTGAAGTGTTAACCACATTGGTGGCGGCGCTCGTAGAGATCGACGGACCAGTGCCATAATTGTAGTAGTTGCTGGAACCGCCAAGTTGGGCACGGACTACTATGTAACCACTGCCACCAGCCGGGATATCTCCCAGTTGGACTCCGGAGGAGTTATTGACCAGCTCGTTGCCGCTCTGACCGTAAAGCCACGACGTGGGAGCGGTCGAACCACCATTGTACCACTGGGCAGATCCGGATATGTAACTGAGCGGATAACTGCCGCTGGCGCCGCTATTAAGGTAGAAAGTAACGCTACCCTGTACCGGAGATGCGTTATCCGCAGTAACGGTAGTAGTCACGCTCATTCCACTGGAAAGGGTCGAGGGTAGATAAAGTTGGGCACGGGTATTTACCGCGGTATTAACCGAGGTGTTGTGATAGAAAATCATAAAACTGATCGCATCCGATGGATTGACCCATACATTGGTAGACCAGTTGCTCGACCCGCTGTACAGGGTGTGATCGCCGGCCTGCAGGGTCGGATAATCCCCTATCGCGTTGTTGAATTGAGCATTGCCATAGGCCCAGACTGCGGGGATGTAAGCGCCCAATACGGCCACCGTAAGAACGGTAACCAAAATTTTATTTAATAGGTTTGTCTTTTTCATTTGTGTTTATCTTCTCTATTTCTCGACTGACGCCCGCTCCCCCTTTACTACACCGCACTTCCCCATCTTTAAAACTTTTAGACTGCGCTTAAAAATTTTAAAGATGAGGGCAAATCAGATTTGCCCTATCTCGATTTACCATCAAATCGACGGTACATATGCCTGTCCGGTAGCCGAACCAGCGCTCGCTCCGCCACTGGTCGACCCAGCCCCATTATTGCTCTGCGGCAATGCGTAACCTCCAGTTACAGCGCCCGGAGCACTGCCTCCCGTAGCTGATCCAGCCGGGGTGCCGCTCTGAGGAGCCGTACCGCCTGTTACCGAACCGGGGGCAGCGCCACCGGTAGTCGAGCCGGGCGCAACGCCTGACGACTGAGGCAACGAACCTCCGGTGGACGCGCTGGGCGCAGACCCAGGGGGCTGCGGGTATGAACCACCCGTGGATGCACCTGGCCCGTAATTATACGTAGGATAATTGTACACGGGCGGAGGATTATAGACGTTATATGATCCAGGCGGTGACGGATAATACGACACCGACGGATAATAAGTCACAGGAGGTTGAGGGTAATAGGACGAAGGCTGAGATTGCGCAGAGGATTGAATGGAAACCGTGGGGTTGCTGTTTACGGTAACGTTAACTACAGGAGGACTGTTGTTAACTACCGGCTGAACGTAACCGCCACATGAGTAACATACTGGCTGAGGAGGAACCTGCACCACTATAGGCGGAGGAGGAGGCGTTTGGAGAACAACATAGGTTGTAACCTTCTTCTCTACCACGGTAGGAGCGTGACTCACAACTCGTGCCTTGTGAGGCGCAGTATGTTCCACTTCACAGTTGCAGTTACTGCTCCAGTTAAGATGTATGTTCAGGTCCAACCCGCAATATCTCACAAGTATGACCCAAACGCCAAGTATAACCAGGATAACCACGAGGGCGATTGCCACCCTTAGTAATATTTTCTCCATATCACTTAAGCACTTCCGCCCCACCTCTAACAGTCAAAGTGAGACGACGGTATTAATAAAGTTCGACCTTTATTTTCACCTGTCGGCTCACTTAATAAGCCGTTTCGACGACTTGATGATTTAATTTAAAGAACAATCTCAAGTGGCCAGAGATTATCATAATATCGTGATTATGTCAATAGAGCTCTGCGGGCGTGGTAGAATAACAATTGATAATCTATATGCCAAATAAGCAAGGATTTATTGGTGTTTTTGACTCCGGCTTCGGGGGTTTGGATGTATTGCGGAGCGTGACGGATCAGCTCCCTCAATACGATTATCTGTATCTAGGAGACAGCGCCCGAGCCCCGTATGGTCCACGCCCGCCGAAATTAATATACGAATTCACCCGCGAAGCGGTGGGTTTCCTGTTCGATAACGGCTGCCAGTTGGTAGTGCTAGCCTGCAATACCGCCTCCAGCGATGCCCTGCACAAGATACAGCAAGAACATCTACCCAGATATTATCCAGACAAGAAGGTCCTGGGGGTACTGATACCAGCCGCGGAAGAAGCCGCGGATAAAACCAAAAACAAGCGGGTTGGTGTCATTGCCACCGAAGGTACGGTAAAGTCAGGGTCTTTTGTCAGAGAATTGGTTAAATTGGACCCGGATATAAAAACCTTCCAGAGGGCATGTCCGCTGCTGGTGCCGATAATCGAGGCTGGAGAACATACTTCCGCAGCCGCGGGGGCAATATTGGCCGGCTATATACGGCCGCTATTAGCCGAACACATAGATACGCTCATATTGGGATGTACGCATTACGGATTAATCGAGGACAGCATCGTCGAAATTGTAGGTCCAGATATAAATATAGTATCCGAAAGAAAGATAATACCGGGCAAGCTAGCGGCATATTTGCAGAGACACCCGGAAATTAAGTTAAGCAAAGGCGGCACGGTCAAATTCTATTCCACGGATCCGACTGGCAGGTTTGGGGGACTAGGCAGCGCATTTTTCGGCAGGGAAATAGAGGTCCGGAGCATAAACGGACTTAATCGACCACAAAATTTATAAGACGGTCCTTGACAAATATTACTTTCTTGGTATGCCGGCCGCTTAGAGCCTGCTTAACCTTACCGTCCTCCACGGCAGATTTGATCGCGTCCTTTTCAGGGACACCCCTGTCCATCACAATAGTCGACCTCAGCTTACCGTTTATCTGGACGACTACGGTCACCGAACTGTCTACCAGTAACTCCGGCTTGTATTTCGGCCAGGGAGCCACATGAATGGATCCGGCTTTCAACCCGCGAAGCCTGCTCCAGATTTCCTCGGTAATGTGCGGAGCGAACGGAGCCACTAACTGCAAAAAAACTGAGAATTGGTCCTTGGATACCGCCTCAGGATCTTCCTCGAACTGGTTCAGCTGGATCATCATCGCCGAGATTGCGGTGTTGTAAGCTAGATTCTCGATGTCCTCAGTGACTTTCTTGATCGTGCAGTGGAGGCTCTTCTCCACCTTATCCCCGCCCCGTTTCGCGAACTTGCTTCTGTTACCCAGCTTCCACACCCGACCTAGGAACCTGGTTATTCCTCGTATGCCGCTGTCCCTGAAATCGCCGCCGTCCTCGAATGGGCCGATAAACATGAGGTACATCCTTAAGGCATCGGCACCGAAGTTCTTTATATAGTTATCTGGGTTCACCACGTTCCCCTTCGACTTGGACATCTTGGCCCCATCTTTGATTATCAGGCCGTGTGCCCTAAATTTTGGAAACGGCTCCTCGAAATCTATGAATTTCATGCCGTGCAGAGCCATGGCCACAAACCTCACATAGAGCAAGTGTAGAACAGAGTGCTCCGCCCCTCCTATATATATATTGACCGGCAACCATTTTTTGGTGATGACCTTGTTCCACGGATTCCCCTTCTCCTTAACAGACGGGTAGCGCAAATAGTACCAGGCTGAATCAAGGAAGGTATCGGACACGTCTGTTTCGCGCCTGGCCGAGGCGTGGCATTTTGGGCAGCGAACCTTATAGAACTCTTCCACGGATGCCAACGGAGACTTGTCCGTGCCGGTCGGGCGGAAGTCTTTAATATAGGGGAGTTTTACGGGCAGATCCCTCTCGGGGACCGCATACCATCCCGGCATCTCTTTTCTCTCTCCCCGGCCGGCCTCCTCACATTTGGTGCAATGAATCATAGGTATCGGCGGACCCCAGTAACGTTGGCGGGATATCAACCAATCGCGCAAGCGATACTGTACCTTTCTCTTGCCCCCCACCAATTCTGTAATAGCCTGTTTGGCCTTATCCGAATCCGAACCGTCGAATTTACCCGAGTTCCTCAGCTTGCCTTCTCCGACATAGGGGTTTACCGCCGAAGGCCCCTCAATTACGGTTACTATCGGCAGATCATACCTCTTGGCGAATTCAAAGTCGCGGGTATCATGAGCCGGAACAGCCATGATCGCGCCGGTGCCGTAGCTGGCCACCACATAGTCGGCGACCCAAATAGGTATCTCCTTTCTGTTGGCTGGGTTAACAGCCCTGACCCCTTTCAATTCAACGCCGGATTTCTCCCTCTGCTCCTCAATCCGCTCCAGTTCGGGTTTGTTTCTGGCGTCATCTACATATCTCTTAACTTCACGTAGGTTGGATATCTTTGATTCAAGTTCGGCAAGCAGGGGATGTTCGGGGGCAAGAACCATATATGTTGCACCGAATAACGTATCGGGTCTGGTGGTAAAGACCTCGATCGATTGTTTTGAACCAGTCACCGGGAATCTTATCAGCGCGCCCTCGGATTTGCCGATCCAGTTGCGCTGAGCGATCTTGACCTTCTCGGACCAATTTATCTTGTCCAGATTGTCATTAAGCTTGCCAGCGTATTCGGTAATCTTAAAAAACCATTGCTCCAATTCGCGCTTGATAACCTTACTGCCGCAACGTTCGCACTCCCCGGCTATCACCTGCTCGTCGGCCAGCACCGTCTTGCAGGAAGGACACCAGTTCACCGCCTGTTTCTTCCGGTAAGCCAGCCCGTGCTTGAACATCTGCACAAACAGCCATTGCGTCCACTTATAGTACTCGGGGTCGTAGGTCTCAAGATGTTCCTTCCAAGTGAAGGCGTTCCCGACCATATGTAGCTGGCGATAATAGTTCTTCTCGGACAGCTTGGCCTGGTCCATGGGGTGCCGGCCGACTTTAATGGCATAGTTCTCCGAGTGGATGCCGAAACCGTCCAAGCCGATCGGCTCGAACACGTCATGCCCCTGCATCCTTTTAGCCCGTCCGTATATGTCAGCGCCGGTGAAAGCGTACATATTGCCCACATGAAGTCCCTCGGCCGACGGGTAAGGGAACATCATCAGGGTATAAAACGGCTTCTTGGCTGAGCGGAGGTCTGGCTCGTATATATTGGAGCTGAGCCACTTCTTCTGCCACTTTTTCTCTATCTTGGAGAACGGATACATTTATTCATCCTACACGCTACCGAGCTATATCCTCAATACCCTCAGTGCGCTCTCGGTCGTGACCCGCGACACATTTTCCAAGTCTGCCCCGAGAATGTCCGCCATCTGGTCGGCGACATATTTGACGTAGGCGGGTTCGTTGCGCTTGCCGCGGTAAGGGGCAGGGGCGACATATGGAGCGTCGGTCTCAAGGAGAATCCGCTCTATCCCGATGGATCTTATCGCTTGGTCGTAGTCGCGAGTAAAGGTGGTGACACCGCCGAAGGAGAAATAGAAACCTATCTCTTTCAGTTCCATCGCATCCTTCTCGGTCCCGGTAAAGAAATGGATTATGCCCGGATTCGGACTGACCAGACTGTCCCTCTTGCGCTTTATCGTACTTATCAAATCTGCGAAGGCGTTGCGACAATGGATCATCAGCGGCTTGCCCAGTTCTTTAGCAAGTTCAATCTGCGCCACGAAGGTTTCTTCCTGCCTTTTCCGAGACTCTTCGCTCAATCGGTAGTAATCCAGGCCGCATTCGCCCACGGCGACCACCTTCCTGTTCCTGCCCAATTTAAGATAGTAGTCATAATCGAAAATCTCGCCGCGAGAGGTGAAAGCCTTAGCTTCGTCGCCTTCGCCGAGCTCCTTAGAATCATGGTGTGATTTCTCGGTATGTATGGGGTGGAGGCCTATCGCCGCATAGACCCCTTCCTTGTAGCCCTCGGCCACGGCCGCCGCCTTGGCTGATGTATCCTGCTGTGTGCCGACGTTGACCAGCCAAGTGCCGTCGTCCAAGGCGCGTTGGATGACTTCTCCACAATCACCGCCGAAGGCGGCGAAATGGGCGTGGGTATGAACGTCGAATAGGCGCGGCATCTAGGATATGCGTGGGAATATGGGAATCTTGATCTCGGAGCTGTCTTTTATGGCCCGGCGTATCTTCAGACTTGTGTCGGGCAGGAACGGTTCCAACGCGAGGCTCACCTGCCACAGATAGTTTACCAATTCTAATATATCCTTCTTGGCCTTTTCGGGATTATTCTTCACGGCCTTGAATGGTTCTGTCTCCTGAATATAGCTTTCCATGATCTTAACGTGGTTCCAGAGGATGTCGGCGGCGTCCTTTATCCTATATTCATCCATGGCGATCCGGAACGCTTCCCCTATCTTCCTGCTGTCATAGTCATAGTTATCAAGTTTCACCCCATTCGTAACCGCCATTTTCATTATCCTGCTCACCAGATTGCCGAGACCGTTGGCCAGATTGGCGTTGTAATTCTCCTTGAACTTCTCGACGGTGAAAGCTCCGTCCTCAAACGTGGGCATCTCCCTTGCGAACCAATACCGCAGGGCGTCCGTTCCAAACTCCCTGGCCACCGCCAAGGGGTCGACGACGTTGCCCAGACTTTTGCTCATCTTCATATCTCCCTCGCCGGTCACAAAACCGTGAATGAGAACCTGCTTGGAACCAGGCAGTCCGGCGGACATCAGCATTGCCTGCCACATCGCCGACTGTTGCCGCAGGTTGTCCTTGCCGGCTAGCTGTACGGCGTTGCGACTGTCCTTATCGCCCCAGAACTTCCTGAATTTCTCGGTATTCTCGGGCCAACCCAGAGTGGAGACGTAGTTGATCAGGGCGTCGAACCATACGTACATAACATGATCGTCGTCCCCGGGGACCGGTATGCCCCAGGGCATCTTCGACTTCAATCTGGAGATGCTGAAGTCCTGCAGGCCGGCGGAAACGAAGCTCTTTATCTCCCTGAAGCGCTGTTCGGGTATGACGAAACCGGGGTTATCGTCATAGAATTTCAGGAGCGGCCCCTGGTATCTGGAGAACTTGAAGAAATAGTTCTCTTCCTCGATCAGCTCTATCTGCAGATTGGGATGTATCGGGCATCTGCCGTCAACCAACTCGGAGTCGGTCTTTTCCAGCTCGCAGCCGACGCAATACTTGACCTTGTATGCCCTCTTCTCTATATCGCCGTTATTGGCGCATAACTTCCAGAATTCCTGGGCCGCCTTGATGTGGTGTGAGTCGGTTGTTCTTATGAAGTCGGTGTAACTCAGATTTAGCGCCTCCCTGAGCAAGGCGAACCTTGCCGCATACTCATCCACGTAGGCCTGCGGATCCTTTTTCTCCTCCAGAGCCTTGCGGTATATCTTCAAGCCGTGCTCGTCCGTGCCGGTATTGAATATAACCTCCTCCCCTTTCCCCATATGATACCGGGCGATGATGTCGGCCTGTACGATCTCCAAGGCAAAACCGATGTGCGGCGCAGCGTTGACATACGGCAGGGTGGTGGTGATATAGAAATTTTTAGACTTCGACGACTTCACGGTTCTGCTCTTTCTTTGCTACCCAGTCATCCGCGACTTCTTGGAAGACGACTGCGGCTGGAACGGCCAGGAACATCCCCGGAATTCCAGCTAACTGGTAACCTATCAATATAGCCACTATGACTATGACCGGATGCACGTCCACCGTCTTTTTCATCACCAGCGGTACGAGGGCATGCGCCTCGACTTGCTGCATGATTATGAAGAATATCAGGGTGGACAGTGCCAAGCCGGTCGACTGGCCCAAAGCCACCGCGACCGACAGCGCCCCGGCAAAGATCGGCCCGACCATCGGGATTATCTCGAAAATCCCCGCGAATATGGCCAATAACAGGGCGTACTTCACTCCCAGGAACCACAGGCCGAAGAACACTCCCGTAGCCATAAGAAATCCCAATATCAGCTGACCGTTCAGCCACCGGCCGATTTTGCGTTTAGAGCGGTAGAAGGTGGGCAAGACCCTGTCCTCCATATCGCGGGGCAGCATAGCCCTCAGAAACCCGCCTACCCCGTCGCGGGTAACGGTCAGGTAGAAAGACAAGACTATGGTCACGAGGAAGAAAGTCACTCCTCCAAGAACGCTGCCGATTATATCGACAAACGATGCATTCCCCGAAAGCAGCGAGTCGGCGAAGCTGTTGAGATGGGGGGTTATGGAATTTATAACCGTGTTGGGCACCGACGTTCCCAGAATCTGTCCTACGGCTCCGCCCAGATTGGCGAATAGGTTTCGGAACTCGATTATCGATAGAGGGACGATGGTGTACATCAGCAGAGCCAGGAGGGTAAGGACTATTATGAAAATCGATATCGTTCCCAACACGCGGGGTATCCTCCACTTTCCCAGCCGTTCCACCAGCGGGTCGAGCGCAGAAGAGATCAGTATGGCCAGAAACAAAACAATGATCGTTTCTCGGGCGATCACCAGAATGGTAATGAGTGCAACCATAGCGGCTACCCTCCATAAGCTACCCCAGGAAATTTCGAGGTGGAGGCGGTCCATATTGACCTAATTCTACTCTACTGTCAGCAGTCGCTGCAACGCTCTTTCCTTGCCCGCTGGGCCAACCATAGCCAGATTGATACTCGAATTCCTGAAGACCTCCTTGGCGACGGCTTGCAATTCCGCCGGGGTGACCCTCAGATAGCGTTCAATGACCTCCTCAGACGTCTTTATCTCACCCGACTCTATCTCCTGAGAGCCGTAATAACCAGCCAGAGAGTCCGAGGTCTCAAGATTGACCGCAAACTTACTGATCAGTTTCTGCTTAACTTCACCGATCTCGTCGGCAGACACGACCTTGTCCCTCAAGGCGCGGCATTCATCGAACATGGCTCTAAGCGCCAGTTCCAATTTGTCGTGATTCAGACCGGCGGAAATGACGAACTCGCCGTGATCCGTATTGGTGCTCACTCCGGACGAGATATAGTAGGCTGCGCCAAGCTGGTCCCGCACGGCGGAGAAGAGGCGCGAGCTCATCCCCTCGCCCAGATACGCCGAGAGCACGGAGAGAGTGAAACGGCGCGGGTCGTGGATGTCGTATGCTCTGAATCCCAGAGCTACGTGGGTCTGGTCCGAATCCTTAATTTTAAGCCTTAGAGCCGGTGCGGTTTGGGAGGATACGGTTGCAATCTTGGGTATGTGGCTGCCGACGGCCGTATTCTTGAAAGCGTTGTCCACGGCGGATATGACACTGCCCTCATCTATCGCTCCGGACACGACCACTACGGTGTTAGCGGCTATATATCTCGATGAGCGGTAGTTGATGAAGTCGTCCTGGGTCATTTTCGTGATCGTCTCCCTCGATCCGACCACTTCCCAGCCAGCCGGCTGATCTCCATACATCAGTCCCTGCAGCACTGAATGGACCTTCTCCATCGGCAGGTCTTCGTGCAGGTTCAGTTCCTCTATTATCACGCCGCGCTCCTTCTCTATCTCAGCCGGATCTATGACCGGATTGATGTACAGGTCCGATATAAGATCCAGTATTTTCGGAAAATTGGCGTTTATGGCCTTGGCGTAGTATCCCGTGTACTCGGTGGAAGTGAAAGCGTTGTAGCTTGCCCCGAGCGACTCCAGTTCCCTGGGAATCATCAGCGGTCGGGGGCGGCGCTGCGTGCCCTTGAAGCACATATGCTCCAGGAAATGGGAGAGGCCGTTTGTCTCCCTGGTTTCGTACTCCGAACCCGCCTCCACCAGGACTAGGACGGTGGTAGTCGCGCTCCCGGGCATGGGCACGGTCACCACCCGCAAGCTATTACCTAGGATTGTCTTTTTGTATTGCATCCCTCAAATATGTTGATAGTTCCTTTATCGGTATCCTTTCCTGTTTGGTGGTATCCCTGTCGCGGACGGTGACGTCCATTTTCTCCAGGCTGTCGAAGTCGACGGTTATGCAGTAGGGCGTCCCGATTTCGTCCTGCGAGTAGTAACGCTTGCCTATGTTGCCGCGGTCGTCCCAGGCCACCAGGAACTCCTTCTTCAGGTCCTCATAGATCTTGCGGGCCAGCTCAACCAACTGCGGCTTGTTAGCCAAGAGCGGGAACACTGCGGCCTTGTAGGGGGCCAACTTGGGCTTCAGTTTAAGGACGACCCGGTCCTTCTCCTCGGTATGAGCGTCCAGCATAACCATGGCCATCAGTCGGTTTATGCCCACCGCCGGCTCTATGACGTGCGGGATGAATTTCCTCCCTGATATCGGATCGCTGTAGGAGAGATCTACGCCTGAATATTGCATGTGCTGCTTCAGGTCATAATCAGTGCGGTAGGCCAGCCCCCAAAGTTCCTTGAAACCGAAGGGGAAATTGTACTCCAAATCTTCGGTGCGCTTGCTGTAAAAACTGCGTTCTTCGTCACTATGCTCGCGCCAATGCAGGTTCTCCTCACGGATATTTAGGTTTTGTGTGACGAATCTCCATAGACTTTGCTTCCATGATTCGAACAGTTTACCCCAGTCCTCGACGGACGGGTCGAAGAAGTACTCGATCTCCCCCTGCTCAAACTCCAACGTCCTGAATATGAAGTTCCCTTTGGTGATCTCGTTCCTAAAGCTCTTGCCCAACTGACCCACACCGAAGGGCAGAGTAATTCTGGTTGAGTCGATTATATTCTTGAAGGAGACGAATATCCCCTGGGCAGTCTCCCCCCGCAGGTAGGCTCTGGATTGCGCCTCGGGAACGATGCCGATGCTCGTCTCGAAAAGCAGATTGAACTTGCGCACGGGCGTCCAGTCATGCTTGCCACATACGGGACAGGGTATGTTATTCTCTTTGATGATGCGGCTCAACTCCTCGACGGTCTTGCCCTCAACTTTGACCTTCTCCCCTTTCTTATCGAAATAGTCCTCTATCAGGTGGTCAGCCCTGGTACGGGATTTGCAGTTCCTGCAGTCCACAAGCGCATCGGCAAAACCGGCAACGTGACCGGAAGCCTCCCAGACCCTGGGATGAAGAATTATCGACGAGTCCAGACCGACCATATCGCTTCTGCTC
This sequence comes from uncultured Candidatus Saccharibacteria bacterium, assembly GCA_964633405.1. Classification (GTDB taxonomy): domain Bacteria; phylum Patescibacteriota; class Minisyncoccia; order UBA6257; family Colwellbacteraceae; genus JAMCRD01. Next base: position 6,203 of record CAZWFV010000010.1, on the reverse strand, counting down.
CTGACGAATGTGTTCCACCACTCGTCCTGAATATTCTTCTTCAACTCCACACCCAACGGTCCGTATTCGTACGAATTGGCCAGCCCGCCGTAGATCTCCGAGCTGGGAAAAACAAAGCCTCGCCTTTTAGCCAGACTTACAATCTTATCCATCAAGAGATTGGCGTCGTTCATTGCTCAATTTATTTGATTGTAGCAGATATATTGCAACGGCTTCAAAGAATCAGTTTGTGACCAAACCCTGTCCGCTGGTCACAGTGGTATCGGAGGGAAGCAGTGTAGAGACCGCCGGGCTGCCGGCCGTAAGTTGAAGACCGGTGAAGTCGTCCTGGGCGGTCAATACCGTCGGTTCCAGCAAATCCATATATTGACCGATGTTGGACGACTGTGGGGTGGCGGAGACTTGGAATATAGCTTCGGGCGCTGTCGTCAGTATTCCGCTGGTCGCCGGCAAGGAGCCGACGCTCCACACTATCTGGTTAGTCGAAGAAGCGTATTGCGGTGTGGAGCTGGTATTGGCGCTGGATTGACCAGTGAAGGTAACTCCTGGAGACAATTGAGCCTCAACTTGAACGTTGCTCAGGTCGGTTGAATAGTTGGTCAGCTTCCAGTGGATTGTATATTCGGTCGCCGTTCCGACCTTGGGCGGCCAAGGGCCCGAATTGATCAGTCCGGATGGTGCGTCCCGGAAATATCCGTTGGCGTCAACCAAGATTTCCCCTCCGATCTTAGTGACCGAGGAGGCAGTATTTATGGTCTGGTCAGCCGTTATCAAATAAGGGACGGTTGGGGAGGTTATTGTGGCATTAACTCTAGCCGAGAAGTCCTTGTCGTTCAATTGGAAGATCGGGTAGCTCTTATCCAAGGCTACGCTGAAAGTCACTGTTCCGCTTGCGCCCGGGGCAATCGACCCGAGGGAAGGCGTGCTATTGGAATCCCAGGTGATGGCGTCGCGGTTCGGGTCAAAGTTTCCGCCTGGATATTGCAGAGTATTCATGTCCAACATGCTGCCGGCGATATCGGCTTTGATGACGACGGCCTGGAAGGCAACTTGGGTATTGTTTTTGTAGCTAAGGGTGTAGTTCAGGGTGTCGCCGGATTGGGCAACGGTGCTGGTCGAGTTGTTTAATGTGATATCAAGGGAAAGGGGCGAGACGTTGACTGTAACCGGAGCCGAGCTGGATGCAATTACATAATTCTGTCCGAGAATGTTCGCCGACAGGTTGGCCGACATAACAAACTGAGTTTGGTCGGGCAGGCTTATCTTACCCCTGACCAGTATCTTGCCTACATCGCCGTTGTTTAACGGTCCTATCAGCCAGATATCCCCGTTGGCCGCCCCGGGAGAGGGGTCGGCCGAGACAAGGGAAAAGGTATCGGGATAGATGAAATTGACCGATAGGGGCGGGAATTGCGTACTGCTGCTGTCTAGATTGCTTTCCCCCGTGGAACTCCGGCCGTATGCCGCTGTGGTTTCAAACTGCTCGCCGGAGAACACCGTGGATGGCGCGGTAAGCGCCAAGGTCAGGGGCAGATTTTGTACGTTGATATTCAGATTCGACGCGGTTTGAAAACGGGCACTGAGCGATCCCAGGGTATACGATGCGGTTATGGTTACCGTCCTAGTATTGTTGGGGTCGGGGAGAGGTATCAGTTGTAGGGTCTGCTCGTTCGTCGATCCTTTGGATATGTTCCCAATACTCTTGTTGACCATGGACGCACCTGAACCGTCGGCCAGGGGCAGGCTCTGGGGCAGGGATACGGACAGCTGCATATCGCCGATGTCGCTGCCGGAGTTGTTACTCAGATCGATCTTCACGGTCAACGGTATGCCGACGGTGGCCGGATTCTGGTCAAGGTTGGTGGTTATTGAAACAGCTTCGACCGATGATCTATGCCAGAGATAAAAACCGACACCGAGGACCAGCACGGCAATAACTATCCCTATTATCCATAGGGAGGAGGCTTTTATCCTACCGATTTTAGATACGGACGCTTTCATACTCGGAATTTCCTGATTTATTTATAGAATCGCTACAAAGAAATGTTACATCTCGGGGTATGAAATAGGCAACGTGCTTATTTCCGCACTCGGCGCAGACCGCAGAATCAACATCGAGTCCTAAATCGGAAAGAATGCGGCGGTAACGGGCCGGGCCGAACTCGCCCCTGGCGACAGCCCCCTCGGCTTCATGCCACAACCCGAGATCAGACAGCCCCGCGGGCGCTATCCTGTCCAGGATATGGATAAATTTCATGAGCTCCGGGTCGAACTTCGGCGGCCTTTCCGACAAGGCATCCAATATCTGGAAACCACCTCCCTCCCCCCGCTCTATCAACCGTATTTGGACCAAATTCCCGGGCATAAGATGGCCGGCCAGCTTGGAGGTTATCTTTTTTATGCTCTTAGCCCTGGCGTTTATCCTCCCGAAGTCCCTGGTATACAAGGTAATGATCGCATCAAGCTCCCCTTTATCGGTTATATCAAGCACAATAGCTGTCGTATAATGTTCGAGCATGATTGTATTGACTATTATACCCCTTTCAGGCTAGGATAAGCGCACATTAATAGATTCCCGGAAGGGAGTTTTTAATGCCTGGAATGTATAAGAAATTGGCCCTAGTGGCTTTGTTAGTATTCATCGGAACTACTAAAATAGGCATAATCCAAGGCGCAGCTGAGCCTCCCCCGATAAAACCGGAGTATCAGAGCGCCCTGCTTGCTGATGCCATCATCCCCGCCTCTGCCTATATCGAGGTAACGGCGACGGCCTATGCCAGCGTCCCCGAGGAGACGTCTGACCATCCCTTTATAACCGCCTCCGGAGTTCATGTGCATCAGGGGACCCTGGCCGCCAATTGGCTGCCTTTCGGGACAAAGGTAAAGATACCCCAGCTGTTCGGGAATCAGATATTCACCGTCGAGGACCATATGAACCATATCTACGACAACGGCCGCATAGACATATGGATGCCGAGCGTGGAGAGGGCAATCGATTTCGGAATCAGGAAGGTAAATATAGAAGTACTATAAATAAAATAAGACCCCGGCAAGGGGTCTTATTCGTTAATCGAAATCCAGGATGAGTGGCAGGTGATCGGATATGTTCAACCTCGGCGCCTCAAAACCCTTCACGGCTATACCCCTGGAGGTAAAAACGAAATCGGCAAAGTGCTGCTGTATTTCGGAAGAGCTATATGCTTCGTAACTGATATCGCTGCGAGTCGAGGATATTTTGAAGTTCTTTATCAAGTCGGCCATACCGGAAGCCTCAATCATTCCTATACTCTCAGTCTGCGGCATGAGATTGAAGTCGCCGCCGAGGATCTTCTCTCCTTCTTCTTTCGAAAGGAAATCAACGACTGCGGCCGATTGCTTTATGCGATCGGGGGTGTCGAGCTTATCGCCTGGGTAGGTGGTTCCATGGATGTTGCACAAGGTAATCCTCTTGCCATTATAAACAAGTCTGACGTATTGCATGTTCTTGGTTCTCTCCAAAGGTTTCTTTTCGGTGGGATTCATGAATATAACTATGGCACCTTCGGAATCAATGGTTATGTTCTTTCGGCTGAAAATGGCCAAGCCGTCGGCGGCTCTAGTCCCACCGATATCGATTCGGTTCGTCGGTGAGAAGAAGGCTCTGTAGTCGGATAGAACAGCGCTAAGCTCCTCAAATATGCTTGACCTCAAGCCGGGAAATATATGACTAAGGTCCAAGTCCTTGTCGGCGTTGAATGTTTCCTGGAAACAAAACAGGTCTGTGGAACCCGCCGACCTACGTATGAAATCCATGAGCGGTTCAAATATTTTACCGCCCCAGACATTAAGAAATGTGACTCTCATTCTATATGGCTATGTGCCCGGGAGAGGACTTGAACCTCCACGCCTTGCGGCACGCGCACCTCAAACGCGCCTGTATACCAATTTCAGCACCCGGGCAACAATTCAACGAATTCCGTAGTTCACTGCTAACGCATCATAGACTTTCCTATATTTCCTTTCAAGCTTATAAACACTTCCACTGGAGTACAGCGCTCTTATCAGTTTGATAGTTTCGTTCTTGGCATACCGCAACTGGAAAACTCCCGCTGTTTGGTAATCGTTCATGTGCCCATAAACGGACAGCAGCCTATTACACTGTTCCCTTATCCATAATAAATGTTCTTTACTGGCTGATATAAAAACCATGTAAAACATATAGCTGGAGGCCCAACGTTTGTCCCAATATGCATAAAAAGTACCATCTCTATCAAATGAGCCTCTTAGGAAGTCGAAAAAGTATTTGTCTGGAATCTTTATAATCCCTATAGTCTTGGATTTATGTGGAGTAATCCCTATATCCAGTAGGAACTTGTATAGATTGACGTCGCCGAATTGTACCCAATATGCGAAGGCTCTTTTAGAGAATCCGCTTGGCTTCTCAGTGATTTTCACTTTTAGACCTAGGCATTTCTTAAAAGTTTCCACCAATTGCAGATCTTTAGAGACAAAGGCTAGGTGTCTGCCGTCTTTGTATAGACACCCGTCTGTAGCGATAAGACCAACCACATAAGCTAATTCGGACGACCATTTTATTTTTGCTCTATATCCCCTATACATAAGACTAAATTATGCCTCAGTAATAGGCGTATACCACATAGCGTAATAATAAAAACCGCCGATGGGGCGGTTTTTATTATTTTAAGTCTTGAGCTTCTGTCTGGTATTTCTGGCGGATAAACTGCGCAGATAATACAACTTCGAGCGGTGGATTTTCTGAGGGGAGCTTAAGATATCAATTTTCAAGACGGTCGGCGAGTTTATTGGATAGATCTTCTCCACCCCGACGTCAGCAACAGTAGATCTGACCATGAAAGTAGCACCGATCTCATTGCCGTGTTTCCTGGCTATAACCACGCCCTCAAATACGCTGCCGCTTTTCTCGTGCACCTTTACCCTGCTTCCGGGCCTTATCTTATTGGAAATTTCCTTATCCATCTCGGAGGGAAGTTTATTGTGCAGTGGTTATAAAGTCAAGTTAAAACGGCCCGACTTATAATATCGGCCAGCCCTTTCGGCGGGTCGGCGACTATCATCACCCGCTTACCGGTCTCAAGCGGAAGCTCCAGGGAATAGGCGTGCAGATACAGCGGACCGGCTTTGCCTTTGGTACGACTCTTCCCGCCGTACAGTTTATCACCCACCACGGGGAGTCCGATCGAGGCCAGGTGAACTCTGATTTGGTGCGTTCTGCCGGTATGCGGCATAACCTCGAGCACAGTGCACTCCTCTCGGCCTCGGCCGGTATCAACCTCGACGTATCCTTTGATTCTGAAATCGGTGACCGCCGCTTTAACCATCCTGGCGTGCTTTGAGGTGACAGTCCTTCTGATACTGCCGTTCCTAATGCCAATGGGTTTGTCTATCGTGCCGCCTTTGAGCATCTTTCCGTAAACCAAGGCCAGATATGTTTTATTCAGCTCGCGGGTCTGGAATAGCGACTTAAGATATTCGAAATACTGCTGGGTTTTAGCCACAATCAGCACCCCTGAAGTGTCCCGATCCAAGCGGTGGACTATGCCTGGACGGAGATCTGAGTCGTCCCCCACCCCGCGCACCTGCGGACGATTTACCTTCAGCCAATCGACTACGGTTTCTTCGCCGCCGCCCGTAGCTATCGGATGCACCAAGATTCCCGCCGGTTTGTTGACCGCCAGGAGATTATCGTCCTCATAGATTACTTTTAAATCGAACACTTTCTAAGATTAGAGTCGACTATAATAGGATGTATATAGCACACTTGGCAATGTCCGGGAGCACTCCGCCCGACATTCCTTGATTTATATTGTCCAGAGATATCTTATCGCCACCGTTCCCAGCGTAAAGAGAATCTCCCTCCAGGTAGGCCATTTTGTCCCCGCCCATGTTATAGATATAGTTCTCTTCGAAATAGCCGACCTTCTTCCCATCGCGGTTCCAAATGTGGTTGCCATCAACCCAGCCTATCTTCGAACCGTCGCGGAAGATATCATTGCCTTCAATCTTAACCATACGGGTATTATAGGCTTTTATCGCTTTGTGCGCGATGCAGGGATCGAACCTGCGACCTCTTCAATGTCAATGAAGCGCTCTACCACTGAGCTAATCGCGCCCTGTATAAAAGATGCCGGTGGGCGTGGAAGGAATCGAACCTTCGGCCTCTGTCTTATCAGGACAGCGTTCTA
>CAZWFV010000009.1:0-22208 GCA_964633405.1 uncultured Candidatus Saccharibacteria bacterium | reverse complement strand
CACATCGCCACTTGACCTTTAGGCCATAAAATTGCATAAATTAGGCAATAGGAGTTCCTTAAAAACCTGGTCGATTGTGCTCCAATCGCATTAGACACGTCCGCGGAAAGCGGCGGGTTATTGAGGGGTCGTAACTCTTATTAAAACAAACAACCTCTCGTCCTAAGCCGCCATTCCCGTGGCGGCGTTTAAGGATGGAGGCAATTATATGATCGAAAACAAGAGAAATTCGGTCTCGTTCCTCTTCATGTCCGGACTTGATTTTCCTGCCCGCAGCCGGGCCTATCTCCCGCAGCTCATAAAAGAGATTGCGGAGAAAGAGAAGGTCGGGTTCATTGTAATCGGCGGGCATGTGCTGGCCGGCAAGGAGTTGGAATCGCTGCTGAAACACCGCTTGAAGGAGGAGTTGAAGGGCGTGGCGCCGAAGGAGCGTGAGGACAGGAGAACCGAAGTTACGGATGAGTTCATCCAGGAGACCGCGCAGGCATTAGACGAGTTCCTGCCCAGGGTCGGCAACATAAACTACCATATCGTCGTAGCCCAGAGGGTCTACGACCGACCGATTGGTATGAAAGTGTTAGAAGAGCTGGTCAGAATGCGTAAAGACGTACGGATCTCAGATGATCCAGAAACGAAGTTTACTATCCAGCTCCCGGGATTCGGCGACATGCGCACCATTGTCCCCCGCAAGACCCCTTGGTTCTACGAGAACGTAACTGGTCTGATGCAACGTCTCATCAACGGCTTTTCCTCGCGGACTTTCTCTCCTCGTCCCTCGCTTATCCTCGTAGGTTGCACCGGAGTCGGTGCTTTCATCCCGAGGTACAAGGGAGTCCCAGCGATTTCAGCCCCGACATGTCACAAGATCGACGAGCAATTGTCGACGGAGAACATGGTCGGTGGTGTGGTGGTCAAGATCACTAAGCTGAACGGCGGAAAGTTTCGGATTTTGCCGAAATTCTATGATTTCCGTACGATCATCTTTAGCGAGAAAGATCTGGTCATACCCAAGCATCTGACGCGCCGTCACCGCAGAGTGATCGAAGCCCTCAAGCCGGGTGGTGCCAGCATCACTACAATCCGCTTCCGGATTAACCATCCGCAGGGAGGCGAAGTTCGCAACTGGTCGAAGGAGAAAACCGACAAGTACGTGAAGCAGCTCGTTAAGTGGAGGGTGCTCAGCTACAACAAGAAGGTAAACCGTTTTGCGGTCAGTGAGAACCTGAGTAATCAGGGCCGCGTGACCCTCGACGAATTCCTTAAGGACAGCCGCGAGATCGCCCAGGTGGCGAAATCGTGCTGGCATGTTGGTTCGCTGAAGACCCTCTACTACACGGTCCTCCGCGACGAGCCAGAACTGGCCGTGGATGCCGACGTAATCGTGTCCAACGGCGACGTGATTCAGGGCATTTCCCATAACTACGAATACAATGGGGAGCTCCTGCCGATCCTGAACGGACCGGACAAACACGAATCGCTGGCGGCCAAGATGCAGGCCTGGATCATCATGAGGATATTCGCACACCGCTTCGGTAAGTTAAGAATGAAGCGGTGCCGCTCTAAGGACATCCTGGAACGCTGCTTGATCACCTTCGCCTATAAGCACGGTAATCACGACGAACCGCGTTTCAGCGGCTCGAAGAATTCCGTCCCGCTTATGATCTTCGACGCCGAACTCCGCAGCTTGCTGATCTCCCAGATAATCCATTTCCTCGAATCCAAGCATTGCAAGGAAGTGGATACGGAACTTGTCGAACGTATGGTCAACGAGAAAATCCTGCGCATCGGCGAGAACCGGGTGGTAAAAGTGAACGGCATCCCTATCGGAGTGAAGCATCCTTTCCAGAGCCGGACGAAGTCCAAGGGCATCCGCATCCAGGAGACCTCGAATTTCTTTCAGGAGTCGATGAAGGACTGGCCGGATCGCGTGACCCGCGCCCTCGCCATCGTCGATGTCGCCAATTTCCATGAAGCTGCGGCTATCTTCCACAGCAACTGGGGAAAGACGACCTTCGGGGTCATGACTGGAGCGCAGATATACGACTCTTCGTTCGAGAGCAACCAGAACAAGGTGGTCGACCATGGGCTCGCCAAGAGCCGGGTCTGCCTCAATGCTTCCGGACAGATTCTCTGGGCCAGCGTGGAATATTCCACGGACATCGCCAAGGAGGATGAGAAGATTGTATATGCGGAAAATCTCACCAATGAGAACGTTTCTGGACTGTGCACGAGACTGTCGAAACAGTTCGACGGACTCTGGCGGTAGTATGACAAGAGCACGACGACCGATACCGAACCGATCCCCTTCAGGGGGATAAAAGCAGCCGTATAAAACGGCTGCTTTTAATTGCCGCTAACCGCTATATCTGTTCAAGGTTGGCCACTTCGGCCAATATGTCGCCCGCCTTGCAGACCCGCCCGATCCGCTTGAATATGAACTTCAAAGTATGGTCGTGCTCCTCCCGATAGCGGGCAGCCATGGCATCCTCCACGAATATCTGGTTGTAGCCGAGTTCGTAGGCGATGCGTGCCGTGCTCTCCACGCCTATATTGGTGGCGATCCCGCACAACACTATCGTTGTTATTCCCCTTCTCCTTAACTGGAGATCGAGCTCCGTTCCGTAGAAAGCGCTCCACTGCCGCTTGGTGATAACGAAATCGGTGGGTTGAGGATTAAGCGCCGGGACAAACTCAGCCCAGTCCGCGGTTCTCTCGAATTTGGTGGGCGTGGCGTCCGCGACCGGCTGCAACGTATCTTTCAGATCGGCAGACGGAGTCACCCTCACTAGGAATATAGGCATACCGTTCTTGCGAAACACTGAGACCAGCCTAGAGGCGTTGTCTATCACTACACTTGAGGGCTGCGGTTCGGCCTGCATGGCTACAATCCCCCGCTGCAGGTCGATGACGACTATAGCCGTCTTTGTTTTATCTATATTTAACCTCTGGGCGCCTTCAGCCATGTTGTCGTCCTATATTATATTGCTAATCGACCTGGACGTCCTTTTTGATCTCCTTGAACTCGTTCTCTATCTCGGCCAGCCTCTTCCTGCTGGCTTTGATCAGGACGGAGGCCCTGCTTATTTTTCCCAGGGTCTGTTCCACGTCCAATTCCTCCTGTGAATCGAACCACTCCAGGATTCTAGCTATTTCCTCCAGATGGTGCCTGAATTCGCTTTGTTTCTTAGCGGCCATTCTTGTTTTTTATCTCCGACTGTATCTTGCCGTCGCCGAGCTCCGTATCGAGCGTGTCGCCGACGGACACTCCCCTTACACTACGCACAATTTTACCATTCATCCTCACTATAGAATATCCCAGCCTCAACTGACGTTCGGGATCGTTCAGCCGGATCGATCCCTCGTACATCCCCAGCCGTTCCTTAAGCGCGCCGATCCGCTGTTCAGTATGGTCAACCATCGAACTCCAAGCCGTGTCCAAATCGGCCCGTATCCGGTCGAACTCCTGGCTTATCCGGCTTAATATATATCCGACCTGATGGATCCTGGCGTAAGCCTCCTCCCAGGAGCTATTGACCAGGTGCGCCGCGGCCGTGGGCGTCGAGACCATCTGGTCAGCGGCCAGCGCCAACAGCGGCACATCCTGGTCATGGCCGATGCCGGCAATCACCGGCACCGGGAAGTCCAAGACCTCCCTCACCAGTTTGTCATTATTGAAAGCCTGCAGGGATTCCAGCGATCCCCCACCGCGGATTATGACCAAGACCTCGATGTCCTGCTTGCACATGGTTTTCATCGCCGCAAGCAGGTCTCTTGTCGCCGCCTGCCCTTCAACCCGCGAATTAACCAACAGGACCTTGAAGCCGAATTTGCCCAGATTGTTCACGAAATCGTGGATGACCGCCCCTTCCCTTGAGGTGATCACCCCTATCCGCTGCACGAACTTCGGGATGGGACGTTTCCTCTCCGGAGCGAAGGCTCCCTCCCGCTCAAACTTTTTCTTAAGTTCGTCGTAAGCCTTCTTCAATGCACCCTCGCCGACCAGTTCCACCGTATTCGCCACGAAAGACAGTCTTCCGGTGGGGGCATATATGCTGGGATGACCGTTCAGGATAACTTCCATACCCACCTCCAGTTTCACACCGCACAGTTCGTAGTTCCGGCTCCAGATAATCGAGTTAAGCACGGCTTCGCCTCCCTTATCCTTCACCGAGAAGTAAACGTGGCCGGATGCGGCCCGCTTCAGTTCCGACACTTCCCCCAACACCTTCACTTCCTGCCCTTCCAGGAAGGCGTTCAGCAGCTCTATATATTCGCTGACGGTAAAGACTCTCTTGGGCGAATAATCCTCCATATCAACCGACCAGCAGCGGTAACAGCTCTTGCCACGAATCGACTATGGTCGCCTCCCTGGCCGCATCGGCATATTTCCTCAACTGCCTCCCGGACAGGTCGGGGTTGAGGGCATAGCGGTTATTCACCGTCTTCAGGCAATCAAGCACGCGTAGCCTGTCATCGACGAAGTGGGTTATGCCCAGCTGTTCGCATATTTCGGCCTTGTCCTCATGCTCGCTGCAGAAGAATAGATTCTTCCTCGGAACGCCGGTGTACTTCCAGAAGTTTAGGTACCACAATCTCCAGACGAAGGTGAACCTGAGCAAGGGGGTGACCTTCGAGACGACGCATATCTTGGCGAACCTTCCAGATTCGACCACCCTCTTTATGTTGTCAAAGGCGCCCGGAACGGGTTTACCGCTCAGACTATATAAAATGACTTCGCCGCAATCTATTCCTAATATATCTTTACTTTTGGGCCTGGACATAAACAGCAGGCAGTCATATTCTGCCTCCCTATAATTCTACCATATTAAGCATAAAAGCCCTTTCTAAGGGCTTTTATGGGCTTATCTGCTGCGATATTACTTGGTCGGAGCGACTGAAGTGGGAGCCCCCACCGGAGCCGCATAGCCGCCGCCCATCATATACCCACCATTATAGAGCTGGTATGGATACGGCTGCTGCGTCCCGTAATCGCTGTATCTACCGTAGAAATATCCGGAGAAGGCGGATTTTATCTCTCCTACCTTGACGCCCACATAAAAGACCAGCGCCGCCACAACCACCGCCAGAATCAGCCTCAAGAAGAAGTGTCTGTGGATGTGCATATGGCCGTAGCCGCAGGGACAATCCCATCCGCTGCGCATGCCGCGAAACCGGCAGTGGTAACATTCCGGACAGTAATAAGGAGCGTGTTCTCTATCTTCGTTGTTTGCCTGTTCCATATATAATCTTGAATTAGCGACCTTTAACCCTTTACACCTAATACATATAGCATAAAACTGCGGAGCGCAGAAGCGCGGACGACGTAATACTTGCCCGCGGGCTATAGGATGTTATCCTTACTGTGCAATTAGATTGTCGTTGATCATGACGTTTATAGAAATAAACCTTCGTCGGTAAAGATGACTGAACTTATCGATAAGACAGCAGGTCCTTCCGGAGCTGCCAGCTTACTATCGGACCTGATCGAACCCGAAGCCTACGTCGGCGAAGTATATTCCCTCGGTTACGAAGAAGCGCTGGTCCAGATTCAGGACGCCGACCGGCAAAGGGTCGGCGGCATACCGGCGCTGTCCTTCCTGGCCGCGACTAGAATCAACCCAAAGAAGAACTTCGACATCAACAGTGAAGATGCGTCGGTCATCCTACTCCGGGTGATGGACCGCGGGGAAATGCCCTCCGACGAGGAATTCACGCGGCTGAGGCTCGCTGGCGCAAAAAGAGTGAGCGGAGATTTTGAAAGTCTGTGGGATGACGAAGCGATCGTCGATCCGATCCTGCGCAAGGTGCTCAGCTACACCGGCGTGCGCTGCCGGGTGATGGGGACCTTCTATATCGAGCAGGAGAGGTTAGTATTCGGATCGGATCTGAGTAATTATTATCCGAACAGCGCACTAAAGGTATTCAAGCTCAGGGGCAAACCCCTGGAGAAAGTGGTCAATTATCGCCACCCCGGCTACGGCTCCGGCGACGAGACGTCGTTCACCATCGGGGAGGTCAGATACGCCTCGACCAACCGGCCGTCCCAGAACGTATCCGGCGTTCCGGTTACCATAACTCCCACCGACCTACTTAATCAGCGGACAGCCCTTTTCGGCATGAGCCGGACGGGAAAATCGAATACGACCAAGATAATATTGGAGTCCATCTTCCAATTGCGCTGGAAGGCGCATGGCAGGAAGATAGGCCAGCTGGTATTCGACCCCAACGGCGAATACACCAATGAGAACGTGCAGGACAAAGGCAAGGGAGCAAAATCCGACGCGGTCGTGAACGTATGGATGAAAGGACCGGTAGGTCGCCTGAGGGATGCCAGGGAGGAGGTGGTGACTTACGGAACAGTCCCCCACCCCAACGACCGGGACCGCAGACTTATGAGGCTAGATTTCTACGCTGACCGCAATCTACAGGTAGGCAAGGATATCATCGACGCCATCATCGCCGGGGACAGTTCAAAATACATATCGAATTTCAGAGACGTCAGACTGGATCGGCTCGAGGACGTCCCCGGATCGGAGGAGATAAAGAGGCATAAACGCATGGTCTTGTACTATCGAGCCTTGCTGTTCAGGGCCGGTCTTACTCCCCCGAAGGACACAAAGCCAGAAACGGACGGCTTGTTTGATAAAGAGCTGCTGAGGGCTATGACGGAAAGCGGGGGTAAGAACGCCTCCGCCTACGGCCGGGGAGCCGCATTACTGGTCAAGCCGGACATAAGCTGGAACCAGATAGCGGCGTCGGCCAGGGACCTGTGCGATTTCGTGCGGGATAGGGATTCCGGATTCGGTTCATTCGACAACGACTATGTGGAGAGGAGCGTTTCCCAGAGTTCCTGGGCCAGTGAGGATCTGATGAAAATATTGGAGATGTTTAAGTACAGTAACGGCCCCAAGATAATCGGCCGCGTCAGGGAACAGCATGGCATCGGGGAAGGTTTGGACTATGCCGAGGATATATACGCCGGGCTGAAGGACGGCAGACTGGTTATTATCGATCAATCCGGCGGGGACGCGGAACTCAATGGTATAACCGCCGAGCGCGTGATGGAACGGATATTCGAAGGCAACAAAGCCGATTTCCGGACGGGCGTCGAACCAAGGGAAATACTTATCTACATTGAGGAAGCGCACAACCTTCTTCCGGCCGCGGAATACCAGGATCTGTCCAATGTATGGATCAGGACGGCGAAAGAGGGCGCGAAATACCATCTTGGTCTCATCTACGCAACCCAGGAAGTAAGCTCCATCCAGAAGAACGTGCTTAGGAACACGGCCAACTGGTTCATCGGCCATCTCAACAATACGGACGAGACCCGGGAGCTGAACAAATTCTATGATTTTGCCGACTTCGAGCGGAGCATACTCCGGACCAACGAACGGGGCTTTCTAAGAACGAAGACTATGTCGAATCCATACATAGTGCCCGTGCAGATCAACAAATTCACCGTGGATAAATAATCGATACGAATGGCCTATATAGTTCTGGCTTTCGCTAGTATCGTTCAGTTGGCGCTTTTTATATTCCACCTCTTCGAATACGAGGTGATAGTTACTGTATTCAATGTGACCAACCCCGCCACCCTGCATACCCTGCAGATAGCGTTGGGGCTGCTCTCGATAAGTTTCGTCCCCGCCTCGCTGATCGAGAACCTGCACAACAATATTTTCACCAGGACCCTTTACCGACTGGCGGCGGTCTGGCTCGGCTTCCTGAATTATCTGGTGATCACCGCGATGGTTTTCTATATCGCCCTGGCCATACTGCTTCCTTTTGGCTGGGGCATGGCGACCGTAAGGCTTATCGGTAGGGCGCTCTTCGCCGCGGCGATAGTAATCGCCCTCTACGGCCTGTACAATGCGCGCCGCATAGCGGTGGCGCGCCTTGAGGTGAAATCGGACAAATTACCCAGATCATGGAGGGGCCGCAGGGCGGTATGGGTAAGCGACCTGCAGCTGGGCCAGATATACGGCCGACGTTTCTCGGAGAGAATAGCCGAGAAGATAAGGAAACTGGATCCGGACATCCTTTTCGTGGGCGGAGACCTGTATGACGGCGTGGCCATAGATCTGGATGATTCAATCAGGTCCTTTGCCGAACTCAAACCGAGCTTGGGCAAGTATTTCATACTGGGCAACCATGAGGAATTCTCTGACAACGCCAAATACCTGGAGGCAGTGCAGCGAGCTGGAATGAGGGCATTGGTGGACGAATCACTGGAAGTGGATGGTATCCAGCTCGTCGGCGTGGACTACAAAAGCACCAGTAAGAGAGCCAGCTTCCGGCACATATTGGGCGAGCTGATCAGGGACAAGAATAAGTTTTATATACTACTCAAACATTCACCCTCGTACGTCGACGTCGCCGAGCAGGAAGGGATAGGACTGATGATATCTGGACACACCCATCAGGCGCAAATGTGGCCGTACAACTACGTAACCAGGCTGATCTATAAGGGCTATGACCACGGCCTGCACCGGGTCGGCCAGATGCTCCAATACACCTCGAGTGGCACCGGAACATGGGGACCGCCCCTGCGGGTCGGCACCAGATCGGAGATAGTGCTGATCGATTTCCGCTAGGACCTATTTAAGCGCCTTCAGTATATACTCAATCACGTCCAGGTCGGGAATTTTGCTGCCGAATCGGCTCTTAAGCGCACCGCCGCTTTCGGTATACATCTTGGTCAGGCCGTCGTGCACCCCCTTATCCCCGCCGGTAAAGCTGTCGACCAGCTCGATCCAGCGCTTGGCCAGTTCCTGAACCTCGAGGTCCTTCGGATCTTTCCCGCTTTCCTTATAAGCCTTGGCTCTGGCGATAAGCTTCGGCCACTCTTCCTGCACGGCCATTATCTTCTCCGGGCCGAGCTCCTTGGCCTGCTCCAATATCTTGTTCCGTTCGCTGTCACCGAAAAAATTCCAGGGATTCATGGGGTCACTATCCGTTGATGTGGTCCATTGAATACTTCAAACTGGCGCCGACTTTCTTTCTAGGATTGAAGATGTTCTCCGGATCGAATATCTTCTTCACCTGTCCGAACAGGCCGACGATCTCCTTGCCATACATCATTTCCAGGTACGGGCTTCTGATAAGACCGTCGTTATGCTCGGCCGTGATCGAACCGTGATACTGGAGCACAAGCTTGTAAACCTGGTCCGAGATGACCGGGATGAGGGCGCGTACGCGCTCGTCCTTGAGATTCATCAGCGGGATTATGTGGAAGTTACCATTCCCAGGATGGCCGGCAATGGTATAGATCAGATCTTTCTTATACTTATCCAGTATGGTATTGACCTTCGGCAGAACCTGCGCCATATATTCCGGTTTGACCACGAAGTCGTCTATAAACGGGGCTGTGTCCAGGCCTGTGGTGTTGTTGTGCAACAGAGCGAAGCTCTGCCGACGGATGGTCCAATATTTCTGCTCTTCCTTCTCGTTCTTGAGGGCATGGACCTGTATGCCTGAGTGCGACCTGGAGAACTTCTCTATGTCATCCCGCAGCTGCCACAGCTTGCGGTCCAGTTCCTTCTCGTCATCGCCGGTGATCTCGACCATCATAATCATCTTGGGCAGTCCCCCTCTCATCGCCATAAGCATCTCAGGCAGGAATTGCCAGGCTAGAATCAGGGCGTTGCCCTTCATGGCGGCTATGACTTGCTTCCACAGCTTGACTGCGATCTCTATCGTCTTGTCGTCGTACGATTCAATGCTCTCCGGATTGAACTTAAGCGCCTCCTCGACCAGATCAGCCGCCCATTGCAGATCCTTGAGGAAGATAACGCAAAGTCGCGAGTGTTTCTTCAGCTTCACCAAGCCCAGTTTTACCTCGGCCAGAAGTCCGAACGTCCCCTGGGAGCCGACGACAAGCCTGGTCAGGTCGAAGACGTCCTTATTCCTATCCCAGACGTTCCATAGGTAATACCCGGCCGAATTCTTAGATACGTCGGGTTTGGCCTTCTTGATCAGGTCATAATTCTGCTCGATGAGTGCGTGAACCTTGCGGTATATATCCCCTTCGAAACTCTTCTCTTCCAGTTTCTCCTTCAGCTCGCTGCCGGAGAGCGGCCTGATAACGTGCTTCTCGCCGTCGCTCATCACTAGAGTCAGTTCGCGAACATAATTCTCGGTCTTACCGTAGGCCAGGGTCTTCTCTCCGCCCGAATTGTTATTGACCATCCCGCCCAGAGCGCACAGATCTTTCGAAGCCGGGTACGGTGGGTACAACAGGCCCCGGGAAGTCAGTTCTTTCTCCAAATCCCTGAAATATACCCCAGGCTCCACCCGGACATAGTCGTCGGTGATCTCCTTTATATGGTTGAAGTATTTGGTGAAGGATATGATTATCCCGCTGTTCAACGGCCCTCCGGTCATGTCCGTCCCGGCGGAACGGCCGGTCAGGGATATATCCTCCCCCGCCGCTTTCTTTTTCTCCGCAAATTTTACCAGGTTCTGCAGGTCCTCTATATCCTTGGGGAAAACGACTAGTCTCGGTTTGACTTTAAATACGGAGTAATCTTTGCTGTATTTTTCTATGTCTTCCTGATTATCGGAAACATCACCCTTTAAAAAGGACTCGATCTCGCTTTTTAAATCCATCATGACAATTATACACAAGAGTCTACTTCAGGGGGGTAATCTAAGATATTGAGCAGGCGGCCGAGATCGGTCTTGGCCACACCCACCACCTTGTCAGCCGCGCCGTAGTATATGAACAAAGTCCCGGACCGCTCCACCAATCCGCAGGGGAAGACCACATTCGAAACCTGGCCGATTCTCTCATACGGCATGTCCGGGGAGAATATATAACCGGTCGTCCTAGAAAGAACTATGCTTGGGTCGTCCAAGCCGAGCAAGACGGCGCCGACGCGGTATATACCTTCGTTGGAGAGGCCGTGATAGAAGAGCAACCATCCCTTACCGGTCTTGATCGGCGGGGCGGACGTGCCGACCTTGACCCCATCCCACATCCCCGGTCTCGGCCCGATAATCGGAGTGAAGCTTTCTATCTTGTCCACCTCGAAGTTGAGCGATTTCACCGGATCCAAGCAGATGTGGTTATGCGCCCGGTGGAACACCAGATAATGACTGTTGACCTTCTCCGGAAACAGGCAGGAGTCCTTGTTATCTATCCCGAACGGGCTTATCACCGCCGGTTTGGTCCAGTTCCATTTCTTGGCCGCGAAATCCTGCACTTTTATCCTGGTCGTGGCGATGGTCGGCGGATTGGTGCCGTCATAGGCCGTATAGAACATATATAAAGTGTCTCCCATCCGAGTTATCCGCGGGTCCTCGCAGCCCGACCCCGACACTCCGCTGCGGGAGGGCTTTTCGAAGGACTCCCGCGGCACATAAATGGGCTGGGCGGCTCTATCGGTGATCTGCAAGCCGTCTTCCGTCTCGGCATAGCCCATGACGGATACGTTGCTGTCGCCCATAGCCCGGTAGACCAGCCTAATCTTACCGTCCAAGTCTATCGCCGCAGGATTGAAGACCGCCTTGTCTTCCCATATGTTCATGTCGTTGGGGGTCAGGATCGGGTTATCCTCCGAGCGGAGCACGACATGCTTCTTGGCGATGCTGTCGAGTAGGTCGGACAGGCGAACATCCGCCCGGCAGCAGGTAGTATCGGTGGCCCCGTAATATATATGCAGTTTCTGGCTGGATATGAACGAGCCCGATGGAAAAACCACGTTCGGGACCTGACCGAACATCTCATAGGTCTCCTCCGGAACTAGGATCGGGCTGTCTGTCCTGGCGATTATCTTGGTCGGGTCGGTAATATCGAAGAGCAGCGCCTCGACGCCGAATATCTTGTTCTGCGAATAGTAGTTCTGGATATGTGAGTAAAGGACGAGCCAGCCGTATGCTGTCTTTATCGGCACGGAGCCTATCTCGACCTGGTCTGAGTCTTTCCGTTTGACGACCAACCGGTGGGCGTCTATGTCTGCGTGCCACTTGTCCCAATATTCCTTCGACCAGATCTGTTCCAGCCGGTCGAACTTCGCCCAGCATATTTTCACCGGTGGCGAGTCGGTGTGGGCCGTGAGCAGTGCAAAATATTTCCCGTCTATCTTCTCGGGAAACAGCACCATCGCTTTCGCGTTGAACGGCGTGACCAAGTGCTTTTCCTCTATCTTCTTAAAATCCTTGGTCACGGCCACGGCGATTCTTATGCCTTCCGCGCTGAACGGGTAGGTCGAGAGAGCCGTATAGAATATGTAGTACTTGCCGTCTATCTTGGTAACCCGCGGATCTTCGCAGCCAAACCGCTCCCAGTTTTCCTCCGGTGCGATAAGTTGCCTGCGGTTCTTGAAATGTATCCCGTCCTTACTGTCGGCGTAACCTATACTGGAAACGTTAAGCTCGTTCTTGGACAGGAACGACTTGTCGGACATAGCCCGATAGACGCAGTGTATCTTGTCCTGGTCCTGTATCGGACACCAATTGAAGGAAGCGAAAGATTCCCAGGGATGGTCGGTTATTGGGCTGATCAGTGGATTGTGTGAAGACCGCTCAACAACAAACATCAATTATCTATATCTGCCGAATCAAGTTTTTGGAATACGAAGTCGTCGCTTTCCTCTCCTGAGACTATACCCTCCAGGAACTTATTGAGGTTGGTCTTGGCCACGCAGGCTACGCTGTCAGCGCCGCCGTAATAGACCAGGAGCTCACCGTCCTTGACGACCGCCCCACAGGCATAGACCACGCCCGACTTGAAACCCTGGTTCTCATAGGACTCGACTGGTTCGAGGATAGGACGACTGGTGCGGTACAGAACTTTGGTGGGATCGTTCAGGTCCAAGATCATCGCTCCCACTTTGTAACGATCAGGGTCTCGCCTGTCCATGGCGTGGTACAGGACAAGCCAGCCGTACTTTGTCTTCATCGGCGGCGCACCCGCTCCCCGCATTAGGTTGTCCCACCGCTTTGAATTAACGTTGCCGTTGTGATAACTGTCTATCCTTATGTCCTTGGAATCCAGGCTGTCAAAGTAATCCACCAGGACCGCCGGGGCGGTGCTGTGCAGGATGGCATATTTGCCGCCTATCTTCTCCGGAAAGACCACCCAGTTCTTGGTCAGCTGGCCCGGCTTGGAGATGAGCACCGGCTCGGCCCAATTCCATCTCTTGTGCAGGAAATCGCTGACACCGATGGAGGTCAGGGCCACGCCAGGCGGATTGTAGCCGTCAAAAGCTACATAGGTCATATAGACCTTGTCGCCTATCCGGGTCAGCCGTGGATCCTCGCAGCCTCCCCAGCCGCCCCCGGACATATACTGAACCGAAAAGCGCTTAACTTTCTTGCCTTTGTAGGCGAACGGTTGGGTGGCATATACCGACTGGCTGGATCTCTCGCTGATATGTTCGCCGTCTGTAGTCGAAGCGTAACCAATCACGGATATTCCGCTGTCCCCTATCGCCCGGTAAAGAAGATGTACTTTATCGTCTATATAGACCGCGGCCGGATTGAAAGTGGATACATTCTCCCATTCGTGTTCGGAGTTCGGGATAAGAATCGGGTTCTTCGGACTGCGCTTTAGGCTAGTCGCTCCCTCGGCGGCGACGTTTTCCAACGTGAAGAATGATGTAGGTATGGTCGACAGGAATATCTCGTTGCGTTTGGATGACCAGTACAGATAGATCTTACCGTTGAAGACGATACTGCCCAAGGAACGCAGAGGGTAGTCTCTCTGATCGATGTCTATTTCCCATAGGGGATAATCGGACCGCCACAGCAGTTGTTCGGGATGAATCAGAGAAAACAGCGCCGCGCCGACATTGAGTTTATGTTTTCCGCCCCTGATCGGCTCATCGGAGCCGTAGAATACCAGCATTCCCTTATCGGTGGTCACACTGCCGATTATTTTCAGTCTCTCCTCGTCGAAACCGCCTTTGCGCGGCGAGAGCAGCGGGTCGGTTATGTGCCACGATTTGAAGTCTTCCGTATCGGCCGCCGATATATGATCCTGTCCGAAATATCCCAGGAAAAATTGCTTGAACTTATACAGGGGCACGATCGGAAACGGTCCCCTGACATGGTCCGAGTTGCCCACGACTTTGAAGCTGGTCATATTGTCCGATGATTTTGCCACCACCAACGTCCGTTTGCCGCGCGCCGTACGGGTATAGGTCATATAGGTAGTGTCGCCGAAAGTTGAGAGACGGAAGCCACTGCAATTATTGATCGCTTCGCCCCTTCCGTTGGCCAGTACAAGCTTGATCTCGTGGTCCCGGGCGAAACTAAGTCCGTCCTCACTCACCGAGAGGAAAAGTTTGGTCTTTAACAGAGCCTCACCTTTGTGCAAGAGAGCGATGTTTTTGTTATAGACGATCGCAGCAAGGGAAACATATCTTTCTTTGATTTTAGGAGAAGTTCTTACCCTCGGCATTATAAAAGATTTTGAGAATGTTTACTAGGATTATATAGCCAATACGCGCAAAAATCACTTATGCGCACGATGCACAGGCCTGTGGATAACTTCCGAGTCGTCTGGGGATCAGCCCTGTTTGTCGCTTTTGATGATGGAGGGGTATATGCCGATAAGGGTAAGCAGCAAAATGAGCGCTAGCGGCCCCAAAATAAACCCCGCTGGGCCAAAAGTGGCTATTCCGCCGATGACGCTGAATAGGACCAGGGCCTGATTTACGTGAGCCCCACGGTTGATAATCCTGGGTCTCAGGAAATTGTCTATTGTGCCGGGCAACATCAGTCCCCATATCAGGAATCCCAAGGTAACCAGACCCGCGCTGCCTGAAAGCCACATTAGGACTGCAGTCGGCAGGACAACTATGGCTACACCGATGAGCGGCACCAGGGCGCATATGACTGCGACCGATCCCCACAGCACCGGATTGGGCAGGCCGAATAGGTAGAACCCTATTCCGACGATGATTCCCTGCAGCACCGCCACGACCAGCGACCCCTTTATGACCGCCCCGGCCATCTCATCCAACTTATCCAATATCTTCTCCATATCTTCCTTTTTCAGCGGACTGAGTCTGACAATCGAGTCATAGATCTTACATCCATCCTTCAGGAAATAGTAGAGTGCGAACAGAGATAATAGTATGGTTATAGTTATTCCGGCGAGCTGCGAGAAGATCGGCCCGATGTTCATAATCAACCAATTCAGAAACGTTTTGGCGTACTGGCTAAAGTCAATGTTAGTGGATGGGAATATATTGGAGAGCTGCCGCTTGGCCAGGTCGGCGAGCTGCAGACTGTAACCGCCGGAGGACAGGTTAGCGTATAGTCCCTGTACTTCCTTGAAGATGGCTATGCCGAAGAAAATAAGCGGGACAAGGACGACGATGAAGGCGATCAGCACCGATATGAATGCCGCGAACGATTCATACTTGGGCATCAGACCGCGCAGCCTCCGGTAGACCGGTGTAAATATCACTGCGAAGACGATGGCTAAAGTAATAGCGTTAAGATAAGGGAAAAACACGAAAGCGACGATCGCCGCCGCCACTATGAACAGGACCAGAAAGAAATTTGAGGCTATGTGCTCGCTATCCATCTATAATACTTTAGCATGTCCCACCGGGAATCATCAGTTGCTGTAGACTCTCACGAACTCGTTGAACTTCAATATTCTCTCCCTGGTCGGCGCGCCTATCTTAAGGCCGAAAACTCCCCCGGCTCTGGCCAGATGGATTATGAAGATGTCCTCGGTCTCGCCGGAGCGATGCGAGACAATACATCTTAGTCCGTTCCTAGAGGCCGTGTTCATGGCCTGACAGGCTTCGCTCACCGTACCAATCTGGTTGGGCTTTATTATCACCGCATTGATCAGGCCGGCGCGCGCGTTACTCTCTATCAGGCGCTGGCTGGTGACCGTAAGGTCGTCCCCGACCACGATCTTGCCGCGCAAGGCGGAATTGACCAGTTCGAAACCGCCGTAGTCCTCCTCGTAAAACGGGTCCTCTATAGACAACAGCAGCTTACAGGTCCTGAAGTATTTCATATACAGGCGGCTCAGCTCGTCCGAATACATCTTGTGCCCGTCGAACAGGTATCTGCCCTTGCTGTAAAAACTTGAGGCGGCCGCATCCAGCCCTATTGAAAAATCGTTTTTCAGCCCCAGGTCTTTTATTAGTCGCTCTAGGATGACTATCGGTTCAAAGTTATTCTTGAAATTGGTGGAGTATCCTCCTTCATCGCCTATGGGTAATAGAGGTGTCTTATACCTCTTCTTGAGTGCTGCGCCCAGCGTCTTATAGAAAGATATGATCTTCTTTACCGTCGCCCCCGGGCTACTGCCTCTTACCACAACCATGTATTCCTGTATGTCGAGATTGTTGTCGGCGTGCTCGCCCCCGTTGATCAGGTTGGAGAATATGAGCGGCTGCTTGGCGTTGATTTTTCCGCGGAAGAATTCTTTCTGCAGGGTCTGCCATACTTCCTGCTTACGCTCGAAGGCCAGCGCCCGGGTGAAGGCGATTGATGTTCCCAGTATGAGGTTGCCGCCGAGTCTGCTCTTATTGGCCGTACCATCGACTTTAATCATAAGTCTGTCCAATTCCCCGACAGATTTGAAGTCCTTTCCGGATATTGCTCTCTTCAAAATCTTCTCGGCGGATCTGAGCTTGGTTATCGGTAGAACCGCGGCCTCCTTGCTGCCACGGCTTCTTCCGGACGGCACCTCGGCCCTGAAGGTTCTCCGGTCGCCGTTGTTCAAGGAGACCTCTATTGTAGACTCGCCGCGAGAGTCGAAGATCTCCCTTACCCGCAAGCTCTCTATGGTCATGCTAAGGGATTAGATTTGTCGGCTTGCCGCTGGCGAACGACTTTATGTTCTGGAGTGTCGTATCAAGTATGCGCGCCACAGCTTCGTTCGTATTGAAGGCGTTGTGCGGAGTTATAAGCACGTTGGGCATTTTCATCAGGACGTGGTTCTCAAGCATGGTCTTAAGATCCTCCTCATTCTCCCGTGTCTTGACTAGGAGCTCTAGTTCGTCCTTGGTCTCGCCCTCTTCTTCCAGAACGTCCAGCCCCGCGCCGCCCAGTATCCCCTTCTGCAAAGCCTCGACCAGCGCATCGGTCTCGACTATTGCCCCGCGGGCGGTATTTATCAGGTAGGCGCCCCGTTTTATCGTAGCGACGTTGTTCCGGTTGATCAGGTGATGCGTATCCTTGTTATATGGCGTATGTATGGTTATCACATCGGCGTTCTTTAGCAACTCATCCAGACTTACATAATTGAAACCCATGGCCCTGGCGAACTCTTCCTTGGGGAAGGGGTCGTAAGCGATCACGTTCATGCCGAATCCCTTGGCTATTTTCACTACCTCAGTGCCAATGTGGCCCGTACCGACTACGCCGATTATCTTTCCCTTAACGTCCATTCCCCTCAGGCCGTTTAGGGAGAATGAACTTGTCTCCTTCATCTGGTTTATGCTCTGGTAGATCTTGCGGGTAAGGTTCAGGATTAGGCCGAAGGCGAACTCTGCTACGGTGTTTACGCCGTAGCTCGGGACGTAGGCAACGGGAATCTTCCTGTTAGTGCACTCGGTGCAGTCGATATGATCGAACCCGGTGGAACGCGTGGCGATGAACTTCAGGTTCGGAAACTGATCCAGAACCTTGGGCTCAATCTTTGAGTTGACGAATACGGAGATGACGTCGAAGTCTGCCTTCTCGGGCAGATTCATATCGCCATCGACCTTGTTCTTGCTCAAATAGATCTCATCCGAGGGGAAGGCCGCTTTGATGGCGTTGTCTTCCCACCCCTCAACTTCGAAGAAGGCTATCTTCATCTCTGTCCCCTTTCTACTTTAAGTGTGTTTATGATCGTCTTTATTACCGTATCCGGATTGAGCGACATGCTCTCGATCCTGTTCCTGACCAGGAACTTGGCGAATTCGGGATAATCGGACGGAGCCTGGCCGCATATGCCTATGTACTTGCGTCTGGCCCGGCAGGTTTTTATGACTTGGGCGATGGACTTCATGACCGACTCGTCGTTCTCGTTGGTTATCTTCTTAATCTTATCATTTCCGTCGCGGTCTATACCCACCGTGAGCTGGGTAAGATCGTTGGAACCTATACTCATCCCATCGAATACATCCAGGAATCTGTCGGCTAATATTACGTTCGCCGGTATCTCGCACATCACATATATCTTCAGACCCGAGCGTCGGCTCAGCCCGTTGCTCTCTATGATCTTTACTACATTAGCCCCTTCTTCCGCCGTACGGCAGAACGGGATCATAACCTGAATGTTGTCCAGCCCCATTTCCTCGCGAACTTTCTTTATGGCCTTAACCTCCAAGATGAAGGCGTCGGCAAAATCCGGATCGTAATACCTCGAGGCACCCCGCCATCCGATCATCGGGTTCTCTTCGGCGGGTTCATAGAGACTGCCGCCCACCAGCGTCCGATACTCATTGGTCTTGAAGTCGGAGAATCTGACTATGACTGGATTCGGGTGGAATGCGGCGCCAATCTTGGCTATGCCGTACGACAGTTTGTCTATATAGAACTTGCGCTTGTCGTTATAACCGATGGTCCTCCGGTCTATCTCGTTGACCACCTTAATCTTCTCGCGGTCGCCCGAGCGCCTCAAGTTGCTGTAGTTGATCAGGGCATTCGGATGAATCCCTATGTTTGAGGCGATTATGAATTCTTCCCTGGCCAGGCCCACTCCGCTGTTCGGGATGAATGACTTCTCGAACGAAGTGTCGGGAGTAGCGATATTGATCATTATCTTTGTCTTCGGCTTCCTGAGCTTCTTCACATCGTGCTCGACGACCCTGAAGGGTACGGCCTTGTCGTAAACCAGGCCCTCCGTTCCCGAGGTGTCGACGGTGATCGTCTGGCCAGTCCTTATCTTTCTGGTCGCGTCCTCGGTGCCAACAACGCAAGGTATACCCAATTCGCGGCTGACTATCGCCGCATGGCTGGTCCGTCCCCCTTTGTCGGTGACGATCGCCGAGGCTATCTTCATGATCGGCTCCCAGTCCGGGTCGGTCATGCCGGTTATAAGCACCTCACCTTTTTTGAAATTTTTGATGTTCTTGGGGTTAAGGATGACCCGCGCCTTGCCGCTGGCGATCTTATTGCCCACCGAGGTACCCTTGGTCACCGTCCTGCCCTTGCCCCGCAGGATGAATTCCGTGATCTTGGAGAAATCCCTGCCGGCCTGGACCGTTTCCGGCCTGGCCTGAACGATGAACAACTCCCCCGTCCTGCCGTCCTTGGCCCATTCCATGTCCATCGGGGTCCATTTCCCGTTGCGGTTGGTGTAATACTCCTCGATGATCGCCCCCCACCTGGCCAACTTCAGTATCTCGCGGTCGGCCAGCACCCAGTTCGTCTTTTCCTCGTCGGTCGTGGATACCACCTTGGTCTCTTTGGTCGAAATGCGGCCGCTACGGGAATAAATCATCTTGCGGTTCTTGGTGCCGAGTTTCTTGTCGATGATAGGATTGAACTTCTTACTCTTGAGATTGGGCTTGAATACTAGGAACTCGTCCGGGGTCACCTCACCCTGAACGATCATCTCCCCCAGTCCCCACGAACCGTTGATCAGAACGACATCCTTGAAGCCGGACTCGGTATCTACGGTGAACATGACCCCCGAGCAGGCCAGGTCGGATCTAACCATCTTCTGAACCCCTACCGACAAAGCCACCTTGAAGTGATCGAAGCCCTTGTCGACGCGGTAAGAGGTGGCCCTCTCGGTGAACAACGAGGCCATAGCCGAACGTACCGCCCTTACCACTTCCGCCGCCCCGCGGATATTGAGGTACGTGTCGTGCTCGCCGGCGAACGATGCGCCTGGCAGGTCTTCTGCCGTAGCCGACGATCTGACGGCCACGTCGGCGTTGATTCCGTATTTTTTCTCCAGTTCCCTGTACCTTCTGACAATCTCCGCCCTGAGATCCTTCGGGAAGTCGGTGGCCTTGATCGCCTCGCGGACCTTCGCGCAGCGCCTGGCCAGATCCGGCAGGTTCTTGGTACTAAGTCCGGTAAGCGTATCCTTGATCACTTTCTTCAGGCCCGTCTCTTCCAGGAAATAGCGGTAGGTGTCAGCTGTGATGACAAAACCATTGGGTATGGGGACGCCTTTCGGTTCCAGATACTGGATCATCTCACCTAACGAGGCGTTCTTGCCCCCGACCAAGCCGACGTCCTTTATCCCTATCTCCTTGAACCAAACCGTCAGTCTTTTCTTCTTATTTGCTTTATTCATTCAATGTGATTATTAAATCTGAAACGTTGGACCCCGTATATCCGGTCATGAGATAATCGCCGACCTTCTCCCAGAATTCGTACGACTTGTTCTCCGAGAGGTATTGTTCGGGATATATTTTGAGATCTTCGGCCTTCTTCTTTGATATTGTATCACAGATCGCTCCGGCGTAATCCGTATTGTCTCTGCCGTCCGAATCCATGGACAGGATAATCTGTCCGTTGCCGATCGTGCGCAGCCCCGACAAGGCCAACTCCAGATTGCGCCCTCCTTTGCCGTCGTGTCTGACGGTCACCGTCGTCTCGCCGCCGTATAGGAGCGCCGCATGCGGCCCGGCTGATCTGAGCTTGTCGATCAGCATTCCAGCCACATCCCTAGCTTCACCGGTCAGACGGTTCGTCTGCACCTCGACTTTGAAGCCGAGCTTCTCCGCTTCCAGCCGCATCCCCTCCAGGGCGGTGCTGTTGGATACGACCAGGATATTGCGCACGTTGGCGAAATATTTGTCGTCCTTGGGCGTCTCAATCAAGCCGCACTTCTCCATACCGCAGGTCTTCAGTATGTCATATTTCCTAAGCATCTCCTCGGCTTCCTTGACTGTGGTTGTATCCTTTATCGTCGGTCCGGAGGCTATGAAACCGATGTTGTCGGTCGGAACGTCGGAGAAGATGAGCGATACCCCCCGAGCCGGATAGATGTGCTCAGCCAGATAACCTCCCCTAGCCAGGGACATGTGCTTCCTTATGATATTTATCTCCTGGATGGTCGCACCTGCATCTATGAGCGCATGCATTATCGGCAGCTCCTCCTCGGCTCCCTTGTCTTCAGGCAAATAAAGGAGAGTGGATCCGCCTCCCGATATCAGGAATATCACCAGATCGTCCTCGGTCAGATTCGAGACCATCTCAATAATCTTCTGGGCGGCTTCCGCATTCTGGGCGCTGGGCAGAGGATGAGTCCCCTCATATGTGACGATCTTGTTCAAGACCCCTTTACGGACGTCGATCACCGCTCCCTCAGTCAATCGTCCGCCCAATATTTTCTCCAGTTCCGCCCCGGCCTCCAAAGAACATTTGCCTACACCGATTACTATGACCTTACCCTTGCTTATCTGAAAGGACTGACCCTGGACCGTGAGCACGTCTCCCTGCAGGGAGACGGTCTTTCTGATTATGCTTCCCGTATCTATGGCTTGAAGACCGGCCTCCGCGATCTGTAGCGCTTTCGCCCTCGAATCACTGACGGATAGCTCCTTAAAATTTTTTATCTTCACTATATCCATAGTTATAGACGTTGTGACCGGACATGCCTAGGCCTTGCCACTACACAGTCGGTTGGCTTCATCCAAGATCTGATTGAACCTGTCGTCGCTTATGCCCACCGAAGCCAGCACATCCTTACCGCCTTCCACCTCCTTGCACAGGACCAGGCCCCTATCCAACAGCTGGGCCTTCTCCGTATTGCTCAGACTGACCAGGGCGCTTATCGGATGCAGGCCGGAGCGCTCAATCAGTTGTTGGAGGTTGCCCTCTATGGGATAGCTCCAACCCACGGCTTTCATGCCTACGCAACGCGCATAAGCTATGGCGTCCGAGGTCAGTTTCGTGTTGGTCATCAGCCAGGCCTCATGAAGCTTGATGCCCCGCTCCGGCTCACGCTGCCAGGCCCGATCGATATCCTCGAACCTGGCCTGGACATACAGAGCAATTTTGACGTCGGTCCTTATCCCGAAGGTATTGTGGTACTTAAGCTCGATCATCGCCTTGCGGCCCCCTTTCTCGGCAACCACGTCAACCTCATGAGTCACGCAGATCCCCCGGATTATTTGATTAACCTCTGTTCTGTACCCGTCGTAGTGGAGTATCTCCCCCACGAACTTCTCGAACGGATGCCCGCTCGGCCCCATCTCCATCATCGCCCGCCGCAGGCTGTATCTGGCCGCGATGTGCGGCTTATCCGCCTTCAATGTGTCGAAGGTGTGGCGGTATAT